>JAGQPV010000958.1 GCA_020426545.1 Planctomycetaceae bacterium | reverse complement strand
ATGGTCTTGACCGACTGAAGAGGTCTTCGTAAAGTCCCGCGACTCTGCCAGGCATCACTCCCTGGTCGAAAGTCCCAGCTTAAAAGGCTGATCCGGCTGCAGGAAGCACATCGAAGAATTCGGTCAGTTCCGCTGCCATTCTGCCTCCGGACTGGCCGATAAATAACAGAGAATTCTGCCCGTCCGGTCGTGGCCTGGAATTTCGCAGTCTGTTTAATATGAACTCATCCGCACACATCGCCGCACGACTGCTGATCTGGCTGTCCGCCATTTCAGTTCCTGTACAGGGACTGACTGCAGCGGCGTGTGAGTGTGTGGGCTGCCAGGCGGGCGATCTCAAACAGGATTGCTGTGCGGCCCGCGCGGACGAAGCGGGTTGCTGCTCCGTCGGTTCAGCGAAAGCTGAGTCGTATGACGCCTGCTCCTGTGGCGGAAATTCAGAGTGCCGGTGCAATACTGACTGCCATTGCGGTCAGCTGAACCAGCCGGAGCCAGGGCTGCCGCCAGTTGAGAGAAGTGGGTCCCTGGAGAAGGTTGTGGCGGTTGCCATGCCTTCCATCTCGGCTGTGGCCGGCCTCGATCACCACCCGGGAACGCGGCACGCCGTTGCAACTCCTCACTTCAAAGCGGCGACCGCACTTGAACGTTGTTCGGTGCTTTGCCAGTTCGCTCTGTAGCTCGAACCGTGCCTGCCTCCCGCGTACCGCTGATTCGCGCGGGAACTCTCTGATTGTCGGCGTCTCTGTGCCGGACATTACTGCTCGCGGGTGATCTGCCGGCAGCATCTTTCCGGCTCAGCCTGAGTCGATGTCCTTTCTCCCGCGCAACCTGCCGGTGAGTTTGTGGAGAGAGTCTGCGCCTGGGCATTTTCACGCTGAGGACACACTGAAACTTTGTGTGTGTACTCCGTCGAGCTGCCTCGAGGTGGTCAACTCCAGAAGACATCGCCCGGAAGCTGTTCGAGGCCGCATTGCGCCCCGATTCCATAGCAACAACCGTCGTGTGCTGGTCCGAAAGTCCGTGAGGTCATCATGCACGAGCCACCGTCATCAGTTCCCCCTCCACACCCGACCGCAGCGCCGCCTGTTGAGTCACCGTCTCTGGAAACACCGCGGAGAACGGCTGCTGTGCCACGGACAAATTCGCTGCAGGAGACGAGGCGGTGGTGGATCAGGCTGCTGCTTCAACCCCTGCTGTTTCTTGCCGGTGGCGCGGTGCTGCTGACGGCACTGGGAGTTGCCCAGCGGACGGGCTGGATCTCTTCTGGCCACGTCGGGCACCTGCATGATCAGGACCAGATGGCCAACGGCAATGTGCAGTACATCTGCCCCATGATGTGTACCCCTCCGCAGTCGGAACCGGGACGGTGTCCGGTGTGTGACATGGAACTAGTGCCGGCCTCCTCTGGAAGCGGACCGGCCGACTCACAGTCGATCCGGCTCACCCCCGCCGCACGCCGGGTGGCGAATATCCAGACCGTCACTGTTCGGTCGGAATCAATCAACAGAACCATCCGTGCGGTTGGCCAGCTCAGCTACGACGAAGGCAGACTGAAAGCGATCTCCGCCTATGTCGACGGTCGGATCGAACGGCTGTACGCCGACTATACCGGCATCGTGGTAAAGGAAGGGGATCACCTGGCTCTGGTGTACTCCCCGAGGCTGTACTCTGCGCAGGTCGAGTT
>JAGQPV010000957.1 GCA_020426545.1 Planctomycetaceae bacterium | reverse complement strand
TATGCTTGCTGACTGGCGGGATCAGTCGGGCCTTGTTCGGCCACTGGACCGTTTGTCGATCGTGCTGCTCCAGGGCCTCGTGGCCGTGTCCGCTGCCCCGCGGGAAGGTTTGAAGTCATGCTGACGGTGAACAGTCATCCCAGACAGGTGTGCAGTGGGCTTTCCCGCCGGGAGCTGATTCAGGCCGGTGGCGCGGGGCTGTTCGGGTTGACGGTGCCGCAGCTGCTGGCCGCGGAGCAGCAGTCCACGGGCTATGCCGGCGGGCGGGCGAAGTCGGTGCTGTTCCTGTTCCTGTTTGGCGGGCCGAGCCAGCTGGAGACGTTCGATCCCAAGCCCGAGGCGCCCACGAACCTCCGTGGCCCGTTCAAATCGATTGCCACCCGCACACCGGGCCTGCTGCTGACGGAGCACCTGCACCGGACTGCGGCGATTTCCGACCGCTACTGCGTCGTGCGGACCATGACCCACCCGCACAACGATCACAATGCCTCGCACTACATTCAGACGGGCCACACCTGGCCCAGCAGGGCCACCAGCGGCGGCGATGTGAATGCCCGCGCGACCGACTGGCCGGCGATGGGTTCGGTGGTGGAATATGTGGAAGCCCACCGCCCCCGCACGACTCCGCGGGAATTCCCGGATTACGTCTACCTGCCCAACCGGCTGGGCCATCTGCAGGGGTACGACCGCACCGGGCAGTATGCCGGCTGGCTGGGCGGAGCGTACAACGCTCTGGCGACCGACATTCAGAAGCGGGACAGCAACGATAACCCCTACTTCCGCGACTGCACCGATGCCGAACTGGATTACCGCATCAAAGGGCTGGTGTCGACCGACGAAATCTCGCTGGACCGGCTGTCAAAACGCCGCAGCCTGATTCAGCAGTTCGACAGCGAAGTCCGGGCGGTGGCGCAGTCCCGCCAGTACGAGGCGTGGGACGGCATGCGGCAGCGGGCGTTGAATCTGGTCAGTTCGGAGCAGATTCGCCGGGCACTCGATATCCGGCAGGAATCGGCCGCTCTGCGGGACCGGTACGGGCGGCACCTGTTCGGGCAGTCGGTGCTGATGGGCCGCCGCATGATAGAAGCCGGCAGCCGGTTTGTCACAGTCGTCTGGGACACCGTGGACGGCTACAGCTGGGATTCGCACCGCAACAGCCAGTCGCTGGAGAAGTACCTGGTTCCCGGATTCGATCAGGCCTTCTCCGCCGTGCTGGACGATCTCGACCAGCGGGGCCTGCTGGAGGAAACGCTGGTGGTGGCCTGCGGCGAAATGGGACGGACTCCGCAGCCCACTTCCACTTCCGCGTGGGGCCGCGGGCACTGGAGTTACTGCTTCCCGGCCGTGCTGGCCGGGGCCGGCATTCGCGGCGGGATCTGCCACGGGGAATCGGATAAAGAGGCTGCCTGGCCGGCCTCCCACCCGGTGTCGCCGGAGGATCTGACAGCGACGATCTACCACGCGCTGGGCATCGATCCCGAGATCCGCCTGCCGGACCGTCAGGGCCGCCCGGTGCAGATTGTGGAAGGCGGCCGCCCGCTGGTGGAACTGTTCGGCTGAGTGTTGGAGAGAAACAACTTTCACATGTCCCAGCCTCCGTGTGCCATGCCCATCGCCGCGAAGCGGTGTGGGCCTGTCCGGACATCAGGCAGGATACCGATCGTGTTCCATTGCTGGCTGTTCAGAACG
>JAGQPV010000956.1 GCA_020426545.1 Planctomycetaceae bacterium | reverse complement strand
AACCGACCATCGCCGTCTGCGGCGGCTGATTCGTGCCGCCGCCCGTCACCCGCTGGCCGACTCCACCGCCCTGCTGCGGCTGATTGCCCGCGAATATCCCGAACAGACCATCGCCCGGGAAGCTGCCCGGGTTGTCGCCACCCGGAACGATTAGCCAGCTGCCCGCACGCAGGCAAGCCGTCCCCGGTTCTCATACAATGAAGCAGCCCGCCCGGAGAAAGCCTTTCCCCGCCGGCCGCACATCGCCAGATCTCCTCCGCCGGAATCTGGCCTGGATCTTTCCGTCAATAGAAAGCACCTGCCATGCGGGTTCGCCTGGATTACGGTCGTACTGGTCTCGAAGTCGAACTGCCCGATGCCAACGTGGTCGGGCCGCTGTCGCTGCAGCCGGTTGAACCGCTGGCCGATCCGGCAGATGCTGTCGCAGCGAAGCTGGCCGCACCCACCGGCACCGCGCCACTGGCTGAACTCGCCCGGGGACGCCGATCGGCCTGTATCCTCATCTGCGACATCACCCGGCCCGTGCCCAATGAGCTGCTGCTGGGGCACATTCTGCCCGTGCTGGAACAGGCCGGCATTCCGCGGGAAGCCATCTGCATTCTGATCGCCACGGGCCTGCACCGCCCGAATGAAGGCGAGGAACTGGTCGAGCTGGTCGGCCGGCACATTGCCGAAAACTACACCGTGGTCAATCACGATGGCCGCGACCTGGCCGCCCACACGGCGCTTGGAGACAGCCCCCGCGGCGTGCCGATTCATATCGACACCCGCTACATCGAGGCCGATCTCAAGATCGCCACCGGCCTGATCGAACCGCATCTGATGGCCGGTTTCTCCGGGGGCCGCAAGCTGATCTGCCCGGGAATTGCCGCCCTGGAAACCGTGCGGGCCTGGCACAGCCCGCCATTCCTTGAACACCCCAACGCCGACTGCGGCATTCTGGAAGGCAACCCGGTCCACGAGGAGAACACCTGGATTGGCCGCCACGCCGGGTGCGATTTTATCGTGAATGTCACCCTCGATGAAAACCGCCAGGTCACCAGCGTTGTCGCCGGCGATATGGAGGAAGCGTTCCTGGAAGGCGTGCGGTTTGCCAGCCGGGTGGCCCGGGCGGAAGTCCACCAGCCCTGCGATGTCGTGGTGACTTCGTCGGCCGGTTACCCGCTCGATACCACGTTCTATCAGTCCGTCAAAGGGCTGACGGGCGTGCTGCCCATCGTGAAGGAAGGCGGCACCATCATCATTGCCGCCAGCCTGGATGAAGGCATCGGCAGTCCCGAGTTCGCCGGCCTGTTCGAGCAGTTCGCCACGCCGAATGAGTTCATGCAGTTCATTCTCGATCCGGACAACTTCATTCTCGATCAGTGGCAGCTGGAGGAAATGGCCAAGGTGCTCCGCAAGGCGCGGGTGCGGTACGTGAGCGATGGCCTGCCGGCCAGCACACTCAACGGCCTGTTTGTGGAAGCCGTGCCTTCGGTCGAACAGGCCGTGGCGGAAGCCCTCGCGGAGTACGGCCCCGAGGCCCGCATCGCCGTGGTTCCCAAAGGACCGTACGTGCTGCCGGTCCTCACCTGATCAGCCAGCAGCAGCCAGGATTTCCCATCTCAGACATCGCGCAACCCTTCGCACACGGATGACGGCCCCCGCTCGATTCCTGTTCTGCGAAGTGATGTGCGATGCCATTCCGCCCCCGG
>JAGQPV010000955.1 GCA_020426545.1 Planctomycetaceae bacterium | reverse complement strand
CTGGATCCGGCAGGGCAGACGGACTGCGACTCTTTCGGCTGAGGTTCTTCCTGCGGGACCGCCCATCGGGAATCGGCAGACTGCGGCTCTCATGCCAGTACACCCAGGCACTGGTCACCGTATTGCGATCACAACCGAGCTGCCCGGCAATTTCGGCGAACAGCAGTCCCTCCTCGGCGCAGGCTTTGACCTGGTCCGCCAGCTGCTGATACAGCGGATCAATCCGCTGACCGCGATCAAGTGTGCCACGCCGGCTGCGACCATCCGGTACCGGCAGACCGCGGGATTCGAACCAGCGTTTGATCAGCTTCGTGACCTTGCTCTTTGAGCATTTCATCCTCTCAGCAATCTCCACGCTGAGGAGGCCTTCGTCATACATCGCCTTGGCCTGATCCGATTCGGCAGCCAGCGGATCGGGCTCCACAAAGTCGATCACGATCTGTTCCTCCGGTTCATCTTCCTTCGTGACGGGGTCGCGGCGATCACCGGGAAGCAGTGCATCCGCCACCCGGGACGTGCGGATGCTGAAATGTCCCTGAAGGTAGTGACGGCTGCGGCCCTCGCGGCGAATCTCCCGGACCACAATCTGGCCACCCACCAGCTTCCGCAGAGCCCCGGCCGCGGCTGGTGCATCAGAGGCCAGCAGCTGCCCCAGTTTCGCCAGCTGTTCACGCACGTTGTCCAGTGTTGGCTCCGGTCCCGGGTTGCCCTGACTGCGGCGGAGCTGATCGATCCGCTGGACCAGTTCCTGCACCTCCTGACGACGCTGATGGAGTCGGTCGCTCAGTTCAGGTACTGCAGTTCCCTGCTCGGCGAGATCGACCAGTCGCTCAACCGCTTTCCTGCGTTCATCGAGAACCCGTTCTACCGCCGCGATCTCCTGAGGGATCTGTTCGGCAGCCTGACGCCATGCCTGACGGCAGCTGTCCCAGACCGCGTCGAGCCACGCAGGATCGTCGATCATCCGCCGACCGATCTCGTCCAGAATCATCCGCTCCGCCCGATCCCGCCGGAGTTGCGTGCTGCAGCTGCAGCTGCCCTGGCGACTGCCGGGACAGAACAGATATCGACCGTGAGTGCCCCCGACGTGGAAGGTCCGACCGCACTCTTCGCATTGAATCAGGCCTGAGAGCAGGTGCCGCGGACTGGCGTCACCCTGCCGGGATCCGTTCAGCCGACCGTTGGCACTGCGGTGGGCGGCGCATTTCTCGGCATTCACTTCGATCCGCTGCTGCGCCAGCCGAAACGTCTCTTCATCGATCAGTGCCAGGTGCGGCAGGTGCCGTGTCCACTGACCGCATTCCTCATCGCTGCGTGGCTCCTGCCGGATCGTGCCGGTTTCCGGATCCCTGACATTCTCGTTCTCTCCCCACGGCCAGATGCCGATGTACTTTGTGTTCTGCAGCACGTTCAGTACCGGCCCCCGGGACCAGCTGCTGGTAGTCGAACGATGATCCTTGGGAGCGCTCCTTTTCGTCAGTTCCCTGATGATCCTGCTGATCGGCCACTCGTCGCGGACCCACCAGTCGAAAATCTGCATTACCCACAGCGCCTCGTCATCGTCAATCACGTAGGCCCGCCGTGGCTTGGAACTCCGGCCGCGGCGGCTGCCTTCGGTACCGGCCACTTCGCGGGAGGTATACCCGAAAGTGGCGGCTGCCTTCGGTACCGGCCACTTCGCGGGAGGTATACCCGAA
>JAGQPV010000954.1 GCA_020426545.1 Planctomycetaceae bacterium | reverse complement strand
CCTGCTGCTGCCGGCCGAGCAGGAAGTCCTGTATCTGCTGTCGCTGCGACCTTTGGAAATCCGCCTGGTTCACCTGCTGGGGCATCAGGCCGGAGCCCTGTCCGCTCCCCCCGTGCAGATGGGCCGACTGGTGCTGCTGGCGGCGAACGACCGGACGGACAGTTCCCGCCTGTATGCCGTTCGCACCCCACTGCCCGAAACGAACAGCCTGCTTGAACCTTTTTCCATGCGGGTTCCCGGCCATGTGCTGGATCAGCCCGTGCTGCGGGGGCGCCAGCTGTTCGTGGCTTCCAGTGGCGAACGCATTTCCGCCTTCACCGTGACCGATGACCCGACCGCCGAACCACTGACTCCCCTGGCCGGGTATCAGCCTCAGTCGAATCGCACCACCGCCCTGCACCTGCTGGCCGGCACTGATGGCCAGATCTGGATGGCGGGAACCATGCTTCGCCGGCTGCAGCTGGAAGCCGAGCAGATCGTCACCGAAGGCACCACCGGAACCAGCGGTTCGACTTCTCAGCCGCTCAGGCTGACTTCCGGGCAGCTGCTGTTTGGACGCCGACAGGGCAGCAGCGACGCCGTGTTGTTCTCCCGCGTCGATGCGGAATCTCTGACGGGCCGCTGGCGGGTCGTGCTCGGCGCGAGGCCCCTGCTGCTGCATCCGGGCAGCCAGCCAGCAGCCGCCGGCGAGACAAACCAGAGTCTGGCTCTGGCTGAAGACGGCAGTATTTTCCGGCTGGAATCCAGTCCGCAGCCAGCCACGGTCACCTTTCTCACACAACCCGTGACGGCACTGCCGGTGGGAGACAGACTGCTCACGCCACTGGTCTGTGCACCGCTGGCTTCCGGCGGCATGGCAGCTGCGGCGGGAAACCCGGAACCTGTCCTGTGGATTGTCAATCAGTCCGGTCGCATCGAGCGAACCATCCGCCTGCCATCGCCCGTGGAATGCCCGCCCGCCGAAATCTCCGCGGGGCTGGTCGTTCCGGTGGCCGGCCTGCTGCAGGTGCTGCCTGGCACCGACGGCCCGGCCGTGGAGGATTTTCTCAGCCCCGTGCGGAATGACGTGGTGACCCGCTGGAAGCAGCTGCTGGCCACATCAGACAAGGAACTGCTGGCGATCGATTCGCAGCAGACTGTGCAGCGACTGCAGTACCGGCAGGAGCCCTCACCTCACCTGTCGCGGGTCACCAGTGTGGAAATTCAGGACCAGATCGACGTGCCAGCTGCAGCGGCCGACGGCCTGCTCTACCTCGCCGTGGCCAGGGGCGAACTGCAGGTGATTGACAGCACCACGCTGGAACTTCGCCGGACGGTACAGCTGCCGGCCGGTCCCCGGGGACCAGTATACCTCGACGGGAACATGGTGTTTGTCGAGGTCGAAGGCAACCTACTGTGTGCCGTCCTGACGGGTGATCGAGCAGAGGGTCAGCCGCAGAAAGGCGTCCCGTTGTGGATCATGCCGCTGCCGGCTGGCGGCCTGGCCGGTGCACCGCGGGTCACCGCTGAGGCAGTCTGGCTCGCTCTGGCCAGTGGCACCATCCTGGTGACCGATCGCACGACCGGCGCCGTGCGGAAAACGCTCTTCACCGGCGAACGACTGGCAGGCGGAGTCCTCGAAGCCGCGGGCCAGCTGCTGGTGTCGGGAAATGATGGAGTCGTCGTGCATCTGGGAGCAGCCGACCAGCAGGTCGGCCC
>JAGQPV010000953.1 GCA_020426545.1 Planctomycetaceae bacterium | reverse complement strand
GATTGCCGCCCTGCGGATTGCTCTGCAGGAACGGATTCCCCGAGCCTTCATCGATCTGGAAACGGCCCGGTTTTCCGATGCGGGCGCCGTCCTGCCCGATGCCTACGCGCTGAAGAAAACCTCGCTGGAACGTTTCGCCGCGGCGGTCCTGCCCACACTGGAACGCCCCGACGATCAGCAGGCAGTCGACCGCATCCGCACGATGGCCGTTCGCCTGCGGCAGCTGGAACAGGATTACGAATCGATCCTGCTGGTCTGCTCGATTACCGACTGGCCCTGGATCCGCGAAGCCTGCCTCGACAGCACCACCACGGCAGCCGAAGACGAAGCCGTGGAAGACGTGCAGATTTACACCGTCGACCCGACCACGCTGGTGTTCTTCCTCGGCGAGCTGCCCTGGATTACCGGCCTGTACGAGCGGGCCCGGTTCGAGCTGGACGACGACGGCAACCTGTCGGTCGATGGCATCAAGGATCTCGCGCTGACCACCCGCGACCGGTACCGCGCCGCGCTGGGCGCCCGTGCCCGCAAGATCACGCCGAAGCTGCTGTCCGTCTGGTTTCAGTACGTGCGGAATCTGTCGCTGATTGAACGCCGGCTGACGCCCGACCTGTATACCCTGGTGGTGGCGGCCCAGCAGATTCTGGGCGATCAGTACGCCGTCCACCTGACGGAAACCGCCCGCGAATACCCGGATTTCGGCCGGCTGCCATTTGAAACATTGCGAATGGGTGTGGAGCAGGCCCGCCTGCCCGATGGCGAAGTCTGCGACATGATGAGCCGGCTGCCCGGGCACCCGGTCAGCTGGCGCAGCTGCTCGCTCAAGCCCACGCCCCCACCCCGTCAGCAGGAGGAATGGCGGATGCGGTGGAACCCGTACCGCCAGTGCAGCTGGCCGGAAGAAGACGTCACGATTGAGAAGTTCCGCACGCATGTCAAAGACGTGGCCCTCTCGATGCTGGGCAACGACCTGGCCCGCGTGGAGAAGTTCACCACCAGTTTCCGCGATGGTCTCGATATCCGCGAGACGCTCCGTAACTGGCACACGGGCGATCTGTATGTCTGCGAGTACCCGCCCACCCGCGGCAGCCTGGACTGCGTGGTGATGCTGTTCGACTCACCGGCCGATCCGCGGGATTATCCCTACCGCATCACCTGGCAGGCCGAGCACCACGACGAATCCACGCTCGCCCTGTTTGCCACCGATTACCGGCAGGAGATGGTGGGACCGGGAATCGGCCTGTCGAACTACGGCGGGGCCATGTTCCTGTTTCCGCCCCGGCCCGTGCCCGATATCTGGCAGGATCCCCGTTTCGACTTTGCCGATACCCTCGAGGAACGGCTGGTGGCGGCCGCCTGCCTGCACAGCCGGGAAAAGCACGTCGCCATCCTCAGCCACAGTCCGCCGGGCGCGGTCTGGCGGAGGCTGGCCCGCCGGTTTGGCCGCAAGCTCTTGCACGTGCCGCTGGGACGGTTCGGCAATCAGACAGTAGCCCAGCTGCGGATGTTCCATGTGTTGAACGGACAGCAGGTCCGCAGCTACGCCGCCCACTTCATCCGCAAGGCCTGAAGCGTAAAGCCAGAAGCCAGCGTCATCCTCTGAAAGCCCCTCTCCAGAGGGAGAGGGGTTTGGGGTGAGTGGCTCGTCTCTTCCGTCCCTCCCTGGCAGGGAGGGAATGAGGGAGGGGCAAAGCGTCCAACGACC
>JAGQPV010000952.1 GCA_020426545.1 Planctomycetaceae bacterium | reverse complement strand
CGATCAACCAGCCGGTTTCTCTTGGAAACTCCGCTGCTGGAGAACCCGGCCCGCTTGAGTTTATTGTTTTTGAAGTCTTCGATCGGGTCGACGCCGAGTAACGATTCCAGCTCTCCCACGGTTCCCGGCAAGGCCATGATGGTGTAGTACAGCTCGGCCCGGGGAGCCGTATCGATGAACCAGTCGGCCCGCAGCACGGGCAGTTCGGTGCCGGAGAGGGTGTTGACTTCTTTCACGAGCGTTCGCAGCTGTTCATCCGGGTTGACGGTCAGCCGAATGCCATAGGGGTAAGCTTCCTGCAGTTTGGCCCAGACTTTCAGATCGACCCAGCCGTAATCCCGCAGGTCGATCCGCATGACCAGCTGCCGGTCTCCAAGAGGAACGGGCGCCACGGCCGCGGGCATGTAGCTGAGACTGTTGACCAGTTTGGACAGCGCCGCCCGGGCCAGACGAATGTCTCTGTCGGAATAGTTGCCGCGGTTCCGGCCGATCTGCGTGGCGAACGAATCGTTGTGCAGGTTGAGGAAGCTGAAATAGCGGTAATGGGACCGGTCGGCTTCGTCGGCCTGATTCAGGTCGTCCCGGACCAGCCGCCACAGTTCCATGCGGGGCATCTGCTCGCGGATACCTTCGGTGGGGAACGGGGCCGCTCCCGTTTCGATCCAGGTACGGATGTCGGCCAGTTCCGCGGCGGTCAGCTGCTCCCGTTCTTCGGGAGGCATATCACGGAACTCGCCGCCGGACCGCTGCCACAGAACGGACGCCTCCAGATCTCCCGCGACAACATACCGTTCGTCGGCGGGGCGGGTTCCGGCGGTATCGAGCAGCAGACCGTGATCGGTCACGATGAAGTTTTCGACCTTCTGCTCGAGGCCGTGGCAGTCGAAGCAGTGTTTCTTGAGGATCGCGGCGACCCGGGTGGAGAGTTCGGTCACCCCTTCCGTGACTGCCGGAGGAGGGGAATTCCCCGTGCCCGAAGTGACGGCCGCGACCGGAGTGGTGCTGCCGGAACCGCCTGCCGCCGGGGAGGAGCTGCCGCCGGCAGACTCGGACGACGATGTGTCGTTCGACCCGGACCAGCCGCCATAGCCGGAGGAAGCCGTGGATGCGGACGCCGTGGCTGTACCGCTACCGGAACCGCTGCTGGAGGAACTGGCGACGGTATCGGCGGCAGTATCGCCTTCCGAGGATTTCTGAAAGCGACTGGAAACCAGCAGCGCACCGCCGACTACGGCCACCAGCAGGAAGGTGGACAGCGGCAGCATGCGCCGGCCGCGTCGTCGTTCTTCCGCTGCGGCATGAGTGCGATAGACGGGAGCCGTCTGCCGCAGTTCGCGGGGGTTCTCAGGTTGAGAGGGCCCTTGAGTATTCATGCACTACCCCAATTCGGTTGTGTTTATCTGTACGGTAGTGTCTGTGTGACAGCCTTTCAACAGGCAGATTGCCGGATTGGTGAAAATGCGGATCCGGTTTTCTGCTCGAAATGCCATCTTCTTCCCGTTAGATTACACCAGTTCATTAAACCGGGAATCCTGGACGACAGACAGGATGATGATTATGAGTGAAGCTCTCAGTCGCAACCGCTGGATTGCCGGCCCCGAAGATTTTGCGATCCGAATTACCATCGACGATCTTCGCGGTCTGCTCGGAAAAACTCTGAGGGTGGAACCCGGTACCAGAGCAGTCTTTGTGGCTGATGGTGCCGTG
>JAGQPV010000951.1 GCA_020426545.1 Planctomycetaceae bacterium | reverse complement strand
GGCTTCGATGACGCCGATTCCCGGTTCTGTTTCGGGCCTTCTCCTGCTTCGGCCGGCGGCAGTTTTCTCTCTCAAGTCGGCAAATGCACCTGTTCTTCAGGTGGAAATACGGGTTCTCAGGATTTCCCCGGGCCGCTATAGACTTCCCTCGAGCCCGCTGTCGAACCAGTTTGCCAGCCGGCAGCGGCAGCATGGAAGGGGAATGTAACCCCGATTGCCCGAAAAACGTGCAGGCGGAGTACGGGACCGCTGGCCTCGAATGAACCGGCCCGGCAACCCGCCGGTTGAACTGGCACGGCAGTTGCAACTGACGGGTTTCAGAAGCAGTCCGTTTCCCCGCTCACCCTCCCGCACACCTGAAAACTGCAGTTCGGCTCCAGCCTGTTGACTTTGTCACACACTGGCCCGTTGCACTATCTGAACATCCCGGCAGATTCAGTTTGTCCAGGCGTTGAGTTGACAGGCGCAGCTCAATTCACTCTGCTTTATCTGGAAGACCCCGGGAAATTGTGGGAAGCTCGTTCTGAACCGAGCCTGGAGGGCTCTTATGAGCGGGCAGCAACTGCACTCAGCTTTTCACGATTTCCACAGGCACAGTTAGAGGATGAAGACTGTCATGAAGACGATCAGCCCCTGGTTTCAGACGGCCCGACTGCTGACCGGTATCCGTAAGGCAATCTCTGCCAGCGAATCCGGCCGGACCTCGCCATCTCAGCCATCTGGCACCCACAGTCATGGTGGCAGCCAGCTGCGAAACGTCTCCCGCTATCCCAGCCGCTGAACTCTGCTGGCGAAGCAGTCTGCCCGGCGACTTCAACAGCGGTTGCCCGGTGAATTGCAGAATCTGCACGCCATTGCCGTGTGGCCCGGGTCAGGTGAGCAACTGATTTTCGCGGCAATTCCCGCGGCAGTCGTTCAGTTCCGCCCGTCCAGCATTCCGCGCTGTCAACGGGAGCGGTCCGTGATTCTGCCGTTGTAATCGCCGGAATCACCGTCTCCACTTCCTGGTTGAACTCGGCCCGGTCTCCGCACCCACTTTCCGCCAGGCCTGCCTGGCGGTTTTTTTATGCGCCGGGCAGTTTTTCTTTCGAGCTGTCAGCTGCCTGCGGGTTTCCTGGGGAGCTCGCCCGGCGCGAGGAGGCGGGTGCCGTCCCATTATCTGGTGGCGTGGGAAACAGCGTTCCCGTAGAGTTGTTTCCACGGTTAAGGCCGCCAGTCCCATGCTTCGGACTGTTGCCTGCTGTGCAGGCAACTGGATGCCTGCTGTGCAGGCAACTGGATGCCTGCTCGGCGAACAACCTGCCTTTTACGTGGGCAGCGGATGCTGTTCACTTCGTCTGGCTGCTCGCAACGGGGCAGAATTTTCGGATTCTTCTGATCTTCCAGTCCTGCAGTTTTCTGGCAGGGGATTTGCACCAGAGGCCTGCGGGGGAACGACTCAAGTCTGGCGGGCGGGTGATTCCGTCTGCCAGCCCGCGGTGATTTCCTGGAGAAGTCTGAGAACTCCCACCAGCCAGAACCGTCCACACTGCCAACCGGGAAGGCCAGCATGACACCTCATTCCACTCTGTCGCAGTCCGATGTCCGCGGAAGCAACGGGACACCGACTGCCGCAGCACAGGTTCCCGCCGGCAGTGCTCCACCGCTGTCACTTTCCAGTCAGTATCAGCGGGTCCGCCAATTCACGGAATCTCTGACCGCCGGGCTGA
>JAGQPV010000950.1 GCA_020426545.1 Planctomycetaceae bacterium | reverse complement strand
CCTGCTCATGGAAGCTGCCAATATTGATGGCGACATTCAGCTTCCTGTGGGCAGCCCACAGGCGAAGCATTTCGGTAGCATTCGGGTCACCTTCGATGGTGTGTGGCGGGTCGAGCGGTTGCATTGGAAGTGCGACGTGGCCTGATCTACGATTATCCTGCATGGCGTACTCGTCCGCGGCAGGATATCTGGACTGGATGTGATTCCAGAAAACGTCAGAGAGGGTCCAGCCAGTCGGCCACCTGTCGGCGGATGCCGCTGCCACACCGTGCGCCCTGCCCCTCACCTCAATCCTCTCCCCGGCGGGGAGAGGAGGCCGGAATTCACGGGCGCGTACTACTGCCGGGATGGCCCGTCAGTGCCATCATCTTCCCTGAATCCTGATCCCTGATACCCGACCCCTGTTCACGCTTTCGGGCGGGGGGCTTCCACCGGCTTCGAGTAGTCCGGGATGGGATCCAGCTGCCAGCTCAGCAGCCGGCCGTGGTGGGCTGTGTACAGCTCGGTGTAGTCCTCGTTCCACGCCACCGCGTGGGCGTGGTCGGAGGCGGTCATCTGGTGCAGCACCTCGCCCGTGGCCAGGTCGTAGAAGCAGATGAAGCCCTTGTGATCGCCGCCCACGGCCAGCAGCCATTTGCCGTTGGGGTCGAACACCAGCTGCTCCACCAGGCCCTTGTGCTTGTCGTTCTCGATCTCGTGGATCCGCTTACCGGCCTGCCAGTCGAACACTTCAATCCGGGCGGGGCCGCCGAGGTGGTCGATGTTGCCGATCTTCCCGATACCGCCCGCCGCCAGCAGCCGGCCATCGGCCGAGAACTGCAGACTGCGGATGCCACCAATCGAGTGCCGCCGCTGCTTCGGGTCCCAGGTATACATCACCGGGGCATCCAGCTCCGCCACCACTTCGCCGGAGGCGACCTGACGAATGATGATGTGGCCCGTCTTGTCGGCCGTGGCCAGCAGCCGGCCATCGGGAGAGAACGTGACGGCATACAGCATGGAGGGGTAATTATTGGGCGTCTGCTTCGCGTGGCCTTCGAAGGTCTGCAGTGGCTCGCCGGTTTCGGCATCCCACAGCCGGCACAGCATGTCGTCGGAGACGCTGGCGACCAGCTTTCCGTCGGGCGAGACAGCCACGCGGCGAATCCACAGCGAGTGGGCATCGGCCACGGCGCGAATCTGCTTCTTCGCTTCAACATCCCACCAGATCAGCTGTCCGTCGTAGCTGCCGGTAATCAGCCGGTTGCCGGCCAGGGCCACACCGGTGACGTAGCTCTGGTGGCCGGCCCCTGCCAGGGCCACCCGTTCCGGCTTCTCCGCGGCCATGTCGACCGCATAGACCTGGAAATCCGACGTGCCGAAGAACAGCTCCTTCGACTGCGGGCGGCGGGCCACGTCGAACACGATCAGGCCGGTGCTGTGTTCGGTCGACTTGCGGATCGTCTGCGGAAGAATGCTCATAGGACGAGACTCTCGGTCTGTAGTGGGAGATGGCAATCCGGGAAGCTCAATGGCGACGGAGGGTTCGCCGTTCAGGCCAGCACGTCTTCAATCGGAGAGCAGCCGAAGTCCGTAATCGGAATCGGCCGGGCACCCACGTAATATTCCTTCTCGTGGTCGATTCCCGCAGCGCGGAAGATGGTGGCGAACAGGTCGCCGGATTTGGCTTCCCCGTCAGCCACGGTCTGGCCGTTCTCATCGGTCTTGCCG
>JAGQPV010000949.1 GCA_020426545.1 Planctomycetaceae bacterium | reverse complement strand
CGGTATTCAGTTCCTCATAGGTGACCATCTGCCAGGGACGGGACTGTACCTCGAGCAGCGGTGGCAGCTGGTCGAGAGCCCACTGGGCGGCCAGCCGTTCTTCCAGCGAGTTCAGCTGAGCCAGCGCGGTCTGAAACGCGGGAAACTCATGGACGTATCCCGGGGCATCGACGGTGCTCACATCATTCCACTTACCGGCCTTCAGCTGCGACGTCACGACCGCGCAGGGGTGGCGAATGAGCAGAATCGGCGCGGGAAGCGGGAATGTCCGACACAGCCAGGGCAGCAGACGACCAACACGCACGAATTTGACGATCAGCCGGCGGACCTTGCGGACTTCGTCCAGGTTCAGTCGTTCCAGGGTAATCTCATTGACTACCCGCCCCTCAAACACACTTCGCAGGAAGTGTTCGCCCGCTGGCCATTTCGCGTCTGCCGAAACCCAGGTTCTCCAGGAGAAGCCGGCTGCCCTGGCTTCCGGCACCCAGCCAAGGTGCAGCGGCTCGGCCAGAAAGCAGGACCGCGGGATCGTTGTCAGCGTTTCGGCCAGCCAGGTACTGCCCGACCGGGGAGAAGATGTCAGAGTCAGGGCGTCTTCAACTCGGAAGCGACCCGCCAGAATTTCCGTTAGCTCACGTTTCAAGGCCGCTGTGCATGCGGCACCCTGTGCATCATTACCCATCGGGCTGGCAGACCTTACTGCGGAATTCCTCGAGGGGGGACTGTCCCGCTGTGTACCTGTCTGAACGGGACAGACTGCGTGGGAGTGAATGTCCCGGAGTATACCCCGGTCCTGCACCGGGAAACATGCTCCCGACCGGCGCGGAGAATACCGAGCGGGGGCCAGCGAATCCGAGGCCTGCCCCCTCTGCAGTCTCGAACCGGAGCTTTCGAGAGCAATGCAGTGGCGAAAATCGCCGGTTCACTGCGGAAAATACCAGAACTTCGCGGGAAACGTGGCTGCGGCTCAGGCAGATCGGGCACCTGCTCTCGACGGGTGCGGACCATTCTGAGAAATCGGCACCGCTGAAGAAAGGCGGCTGCACTCTGAGGCAGCCAACCTGCATTCCGGCCCGGACCGGGCAGAAGGAGTCTGGACATGATGCGCGGACTGGCCCGGCGCGGGCTGCCGGCCGCGGTGGCGGTTGTCATCGCTGGCTGTACGGTACTCGATACCAGCAACGAGATGCTGCGACAGGGTTATAAACGGCTGACCCGCAACAGCCGTGGCCCGGAACTGTCGGCAGATACGTCTGATCCGGAATGGGATCAGTACGGTCTGGAGGCGCGGCAGGGCATGCCCGTGGAGAAAGACAACGACCCGTTCAGTTGGCTCAAATCAGAAAAACACCGGGCCATTGAACGCAGCCTCGGTGTGACGGACTGAATACCAAAGGCCAGCAGCACGGGCGCGACGGTGCCGGACGCCTGAGGAGCCAGCTGCCGCAGCATTTCACTGCTGCGCGCAATGGCTGCCGCGCCAACCAGCGAATCCACCTCAGGTGGATTTCTTGCGGGTGGCTTTCTTGCGGGGAGCGGGCGGTGTGGTTTCCTCCGCTCCTGCGGGAGCTTCGCCCTCGAGAATCCGGGCGATGGTATCGAGGAAGACATCCATGGCGAAGGGTTTGCGGAGGTACGCATCGACCCCGAGCATTTCCGCGTAGGCCTTATGCCGGCCGCCCTCATTCGCGGTGATCATCATCACCTTCGGAGGGTTCTC
>JAGQPV010000094.1 GCA_020426545.1 Planctomycetaceae bacterium | reverse complement strand
CACGGGCGAAGGGCCCAAGACGATTGTCCCCTCTTCCGCCACGGCCAAAATCACCTGCAGGCTGGTCCCCGGCCAGAACCCGGCCACGCTGATGCAGTCCCTCCGCAGCCATCTGGAAAGTCTGCTGCTGCCGGGCCTGACCATGGAATTCCAGGACCAGCACGGCGGCCAGCCGCTGGTATTTGCGACCGACAGCCCCTTCATGCAGGCCGCCCGCACCGCCATCGAACGGGCCTTCGGCACGGCCCCCGTGATGATCCGCGAGGGCGGTTCGATTCCCGTAGTGGCAACCTTTCGAGATGTTCCGGGAGTCGATACACTCCTGCTCGGCTGGGGCCAGAATACCGACAATCTGCACAGTCCGGACGAGCACTTCAGCGTGGCCGATTTCCACCGTGGCACCCTCGCCAGTGCCCTGCTGTGGGCGGAACTGGCAAAATGACGGCTGGGATCAGTCCCGCAGGTCAGGCTGTGCCTGACGGTTCTCCTGAAGTAGTCACGCAGGGCCGGCTGTGCCGGTCGTCTTCCGCAGGGCGCCCCCTTCGTTCAGGTCTCAGTCGCAGCCCGCCTGCTGGCGAACAAACTGCCGAACCTCGCTCCCCCTTCACCGGTCCCGACAGCCGGGACAATTCCTGTCGCGTTTCGCAAGAGTGGATGGAAAGACGCTGGCCATGCTGGATCTGCAGTACATCTGTGACAATCAGGATGCCGTCGAACAGAACTGCCGGAATCGCGGAGTCGAAGTCGACGTCGCCCGGCTGGTCGAACTGCGGAACCGCCGCAACCAGCTCATCAGCCAGACCGACGAGCTGCGGCACGAGCAGAAGCAGACGTCCGCGAAAATCCCCAAAGCGGCCGACAACGACGAACGCCAGACGCTGATTGCCGCCGGTCGCGAGCTGCGGGAGAAAATCGGCACGCTGGAAGAAGAGCAGAAGGAAGTCACCACGGAACTGCACGACCTGCAGTCGCAGATCCCCAACCTGACGCACCCCGACGCCCCCGTCGGCGGCGACGAATCAGCCAGCACCACGCTCCGCACATGGGGCGACATTCCGCAGTTCGACTTCCAGCCGCTCGACCATTTCGAGCTGTGCGAAAAGCACGACCTGTGGGACCTGGAAGCCGGAACCCGCGTGGCCGGGCATGGCTTCTATTACCTGAAGAACCAGGCCGTGCTGCTGGAAATGGCCCTGATTCAGTTCGCCCTGCAGAAGCTGGTGGGCGAAGGCTTCACGCTCTACTCCACGCCCGACCTGGCCCGCGACGAAGTCCTGCAGGGCATCGGCTTCAACCCCCGCGGCCCGGAAGCTCAGATTTACTCCGTGCAGAACACCGACCTCAGCCTCGTCGCCACGGCGGAAATCACGCTGGGCGGGCTGCTGAAGGATCAGGTGGTCGATCTGGAGCAGCTGCCGCTGAAGTGTGCCGGCGTGTCCCACTGCTTCCGCACGGAAGCCGGAGCCCATGGCCGGGCGACTCGCGGCATTTATCGCGTGCACCAGTTCACCAAGGTCGAGATGTTCGGCTTCACCGCCCCCGACCTCGAGCAGTCGAACGCCTTCCAGGAGATGGTGGTTCGCATCGAGGAGGAAATCTTCCAGGCACTCGGCGTGCCCTACCGCGTGATCGACACCGCCACGGGTGACCTGGGCGGCCCGGCCTACCGCAAGTTCGATCTCGAAGCCTGGATGCCGGGCCGGGGCGATGGCGGCGAGTGGGGCGAAGTCACCTCCGCCTCCAACTGCACCGACTACCAGGCCCGCCGGCTCAACATCCGCTGCAAATCGCCCAACGAGAAGGGCACGCAGTTCGTGTACACACTCAACGGCACCGCCGTCGCCGTCACCCGCGCCCTGATCGCCATTCTGGAAAACAACCAGCAGGCCGACGGCTCAATCAAAATCCCGGAAGTCCTCCGCCCCTGGGTCGGGTGTGACAGGATCGGGTGAGATTCCTCGCGATGCATCAGGAGTCCACGACCTGCTTCAGGAAACCGAATCATGCAGGATGCTTTCGCCCTCGTAGAGGAACTCAACCGCAGCAGGATGTATACCAACCTGTTGCTGGACACGATTGAGGAGGCCGACTGGTTCCGCCAGTCCCCCGAAGGGGTTTCTCACATTGCCTGGCAGGTGGGCCATCTGACGGTGGGCCAGTATCGGCTGGCACTGCTGGCCATCCGGGGGCCACAGGCCGACGATGCCGGGCTGATCTCTGAATCCTTTATTAATCGGTACCAGCCGGGTTCAGTGCCGGATCCCGCTGCGAAGGGCAACCTGCCGGTCGAGGAAATCCGCAAGGTCTTTAATCGGGTTCATGCTCAGACAGTTGCTGAGACGCGAGAACTGACGCCCGATATTCTGAACGAGACCTTCGAATTAAAGCACCCGATGTTTTCAACAAAGGGTGGAGCAATTCGCTGGAGTGCGCAACACGAGTATCCCCATGCGGGACAGATTTCCCTCCTGCGCCGCCAGCTGGGCTACGCGCCGCTGTGGTAAACGATCTTGCCAGATCCCCACGGGCAAGAAACGATCTGAACGCCGGGTGCCACAGGTGAGTACTTCACTCACCAGTACTCTTCACGAACCTGCTGTCGAACGTCGATTACCACAAGCCGGGACGAGAACTGTCGGCAAAGACACTGGCGGCCGCGGACGACCGCCAGTGCCACCCACCACGAACCCAGGCTATCAGGTGTATCATGCGTCACTTCCTGATTCGCGGACTCACTGGAGCGGCGATTGGTTATTCGATTCCTGTCAGCCTGATCTTCGCAACTGGCTGGAGTGACGTGTTCGGAGTCAGGATGCCGCCAGCCACGCTCAAAGACGCCGCTATGTTCTTAGCCGGTCAGCCTGCTGCAGTGGCCGGTCTGTTCGCTGGCTGCATCGTCGGACTTGCGTCCGCCGCGTGGAATCGGCCTCCGACAGAACGCTCAAACTGACACTGGCATTCGCGAGAACTCCTGTTCCCGAGCAACTCTGCATTCGGCAGTCCGGCGGCCATCTTCGTTCGCCCCTCTCCTGGGGGAGAGGGGTTGGGGTGAGGGGCAGAGCACCGCAGAGCGATGGATCCAGGCGTGCCACGGCTGGCTTGTCCAGCAGTGGCTTCCTCTGCCGGAGAGAGTGTGCCTCTGCCTGAGGCATCGTGCCGTTTTGCAGAGTCGTTATTCCTCGGAATAATGCCCTGAAATAGGGCAGTGGATTGCCGAAAGGATTCGGTATGTTCCAGCGTCTGTCCGGCTGGCGCCGCGCGGCACGGCTCAGCGTTCTCCTGCTGCTGGCGGGAGTCGCTTCGGCGGGCGCCCTGTTTGTCCTGCGGCCCGGCAGCCTGCCGGCATTGGTGCAGCGGCACCTGCCCGCCCGCAGCCCGGAACGTGCTGCGGGTTCTGCTGGCAATTCAGCCGCTGACCCGCTGGCTGCCGCGGCCGCCAGCGGCAATCGGGCGGGCTTTCCTGCGGAAGCTGATCCTGCCGGCAGCGAGCCCCCGGTCATAGCAGATCTGCCGGGCGAAGTGCCTGGCCGGCCGATGGTCCGTGTCTGCCTGACCGATCCGGCTATGGAGCAGGTCATCCTGGCCGCTGCGGGCCCGGTGACCGTGCGTCCCGTGGGTTCCCCGGAAGTCCTCGGCCGGTTTCCCTCCCTCAACCGGGCTGGCTGCACCACTACCCGCACGGGGCTGAAGATCGGCACCCGCTCGTTTGCCGCCTCGCAGCTCGAACTGATTCCCGCCCGCTCGCCCGATCTGTGGGTGGGCCGGCACCAGTATCGGGGCACCATCCGACTGTACCGGCAGACCAGCAACCGGGTGCTGGCTGTCAATGTTCTCCCGCTGGAAGACTACATCGCCAGCGTGATTAACGGAGAGATGCCGGCTGCCTTTGATCAACCGGCCCGCGAGGCTCAGGCCATTGTCGCCCGGACGTATGTGCTGTATCAGCTGATGCGGCCCGGCCGGCAGCAGCGGCTGTTCGATGTCTATGCTTCGACCCGCAGCCAGCATTACCAGGGGACGCAGTACGAAACATCCGGCGGGCGGAAACTGGCCGGGGAAACTCCCCGCAGCCGGCAGATTACCGCCGCCACAGCGGGTGTGGTCTGTACCTGGAATAACCGGCTGTTCTGCACCTACTACTCCGCCGTGTGCGGTGGCCAGACAGCCGCCGGCAACGGTGTCTTCTCCGACGCCGCTCCGCCGGTGGCATCGGTTCCGTGCGAATGGTGCAGCAAAGCTGAGCGGTATCGCTGGTCGGTCGAGGTCCCCCGGGCTGTGTTCCGCGAACGGCTGTCCGGTCGCACCAGCCTGAATCACAGCAGCCCGCTGACAGCCATTCGCCAGGCCGCGGCGACGGTTCCCGGCCGTCCGCCAGATTTTGAAATTCACGCCGGGCGGAAGTCGGCCCGCATCAACGCGAGTTCCGTGCGTCGAATGCTGTCCGGCTACAGCCTGCACAGCTCCCGGTTCGAGCTGTCGCTGGAAACCGATGACGTGCGGGTGACCGGTCGCGGGCACGGGCATGGAGTCGGCCTGTGCCAGTGGGGGGCCGCCGGCATGGCCGGGGCAGGGCACAGCTGCACTGAGATTATCTCGCACTACTACCCCGGTGCGCAGCTGTTGCGTCTGCTGCCTCCGGCCGTTTCAGTCTCTGCCTCGGCCCGGTAACCCGCCCGTTCCGGTCCTCTTCGATGAGCCATAAGCACGACGGCACGGTCTCCTCTTCCGTAGGGCCGGCTGTGCCGGCCGTCCGAATGTGGAAAATCTCGCCGCAGAGACCCACCAGGTAGTCGAGCGAGCGACTGATACTGCCCGCATTGCCATTGGTCCATCGAAGATGGCCGGCACAGCCGGCCCTACTTTCACTTCGCCGCCCCGGCCATCGTCTCCCGCCCCATTTACTGCCTGCACCACACAGTCACCTCGTCCGCGGCCAGTTGCCGCGCCGGCTGGTCTGCTTCCTGCAGCCAGACGAGTGGCGGCAGCGGAGAACCACAGTATCCAGTTGTCCCCGCAGCAGCAGGAACGATCAGCAGCCGGCAGTTCCGCTCCAGTTCAGTCCGCTCCTCGCTGACGTCCATGCAGTCCAGCTGCAGTTTCCAGTCTGCGTCGGGGCCAGCCTGCTTTCCGCTGGCAGTCGTTTCCGGACCGTCCCGCAGCGACCAGCTCTGGACTTCCAGCCGGCGTCCGTCGAATTCCACAATATCTCCCGTGCGTAATTGCAGCAGTTCGCCTTCCCGCGGGGAGATGCGGATTCGACCGGCCCGCCACCAGCGGCGGACCAGCTGAACCAGCTCTCCCGGCAGGAACCCCGCGAGCAGATTCACGGTCTCTTCTCCCTTTCTGCCACTGCCGCCCTGTGCACTGCTCCGTCTGGCCTGTCATTCGGCGGGAGAGCCGCTTTTCATTCGCTGCTGCAGCTGCTCGAACTCCTGCTGAATCCGGTCCCGCCGCTCCTGTTCGTGGAATTCCTGTTCGAGCTGGTCGGCGTCGGGGTCTTTGCCGTCCATGCGGTCCCACGCGTCTTCCAGGGCTTCGGACCGCTCGACCCGTTCCTCCAGCCGGTTGAATTCGGCAAAGGCCGAGGTGCTTTCCGCCCGGTTCAACGCCTGATTGATGCGGCGGGAAGAGTTCGACCGAGCCAGCCGGGCCAGCAGCACCGTCCGCCGCTGACGGGCCTGCCGAATCCGGTTTTCCAGCTCGCCCACCGACCGCTGCAGTTTGGCCGTCTGCTCCTTCTGGGCCAGCCGTTCCAGCTCCAGGGCTTCGGCCCGCTCTTCGGCCTGCACCCGCTGCTCAAGGGCCGCCCTGGCCTGGGCTTCCCGTCCCTGCTGCATGGCCTTCTCGGCCCGCTCCTCCCACTGGGCCGCCTCGCTGGCGGCTTTCTCCGCCTTCTTCTTCAGCTGAATCTCGTCGGCAATCACTTCGGCGACGGTGCCCCGCACGCACTGCAGTTCCTCTTCCATGTCGATCACCAGCTGATGCAGCATCCGCTCGGGATCTTCCACCTTTTCCCGCAGCGAACTGAGGCTGGCCCGCATCACAAACGTAAACCGTTCAAACCATTTCGTACTCATGGCAGTTCTCCAGTCAGAAAAGGGGGTTTCAGTTCCACAGCTCAAGCAGTGAATTCCATCCGTCGGCAGCCTTACTGCCAGGTTTCCAGTTCGGCGGCCAGCTGCCGCAGGCGGCTGGCCAGCAGCTCGCGGTGGTTCTCGCAGAAGGCGGCCAGAGCCATCACACAGCCGCCGGTCACCAGGCCGGCCACCCACAGCAGGCCGGGGTGATCGACACTTCCCCGCAGCACCATGCCCACCAGATCGGCCAGCAGGAAGGCCGTGCCGAGGTACGTCATGCTCCGCACCCGCAGGCCGATCGCCAGCAAAGTCACCACGATCGAAGCGGCCATCAGAGTGAACAGCGGCAGCCAGCTGCCATCGAATACACCCGGCAAAGGGGAAAGCAGAATCGTCAGCCCGCCGGCCATGCGGAGCGGTGTTCGCCAGTTCGCGGGCAGTTCGTTCCGCAGCAGTTCCACCAGCAGCAGGACCGATGCACCCAGCGGCATGCAGAACACCTGCGGATCCCGCCAGCCCAGCCGCAGGCAGCTTTCGGCGAACACGGTATTCAGAGCCACCAGAGCAGCAGCCACGCACCAGGTGCGGCGGTCCCGCAGGCCATACAGCAGGAACAGGCAGCCGGTCAGCAGGGTCGTCAGTGAAGTCGGATTCACGAACGGTCCACCGATTTCCGCCATTCCGCCGGCAGCCCCTGTGAGGCTGTAACCGGCAAGCATCAGCAGGCTGACCACCGGCAGTGCCAGGGCTGCCCGGGTAAACGGCCGAGCCAGCACCGAGACGGGTTCCTCCCGCTGCAGCCGGCGGGAAATCGTATCCAGCAGCAGGCTGAGCAGCACCAGTGCCAGGGCCGCCATCCACAGCGGAACAGCGGTCCCGTTCAGCATCCACAGAGCCACCGTACCCACTCCGGCCAGCAGGCCGGCGCTGGTGACGTTCCGGGTCTGGCCGGTGCGGTGAGCCGTGAAGAGCTCCATGCCGCACAGAATCGAAAATGCCCCCGCGGCGTACAGCATCTCGGGCAGGCTGGCCGAACCGAAGCGGGCAATCACTCCGCCAAACAGCCCCGCCATGCACACCAGAACCAGGGCACTCTGCAGCGACTGCAGCAGGGCCACGGTGGCTTCGCCTGTTTCGTTCTTCTCAAATGTCCGCTGATTCAGCAGCCAGGTAACAGGCAGCATCAGCCCGGCGGCCACTGCGGCGAGGGGCAGCCCCGTGTACCACATGTTCGGAATCGCCAGGACCAGCACGCTTCCCGCTTCCGGCAGCAGCCAGCTCAAAAGCAGCGACAGCACCATGCCGCAGCCCTGCGCCACCAGCCAGGCTTCCAGCAGCTGCGCCCGTCCCCGGTCGCGGAACAGCAGCCGCCCTGCGACAGCTGTCAGCAGGACGGTGACGCCGGCCAGTTTCAATGGCACGGTCCACACGGCGAGCGAACCAGCCGCCAGCGCCACCGCCAGCAGCATCATCGTTGCCTGCAGAGGGAGCAGCACGGCCTTCAACCGATCCAGCGGCAGCAGCAGGCTGTGGTCCACCACGTCCAGCCGGGTGGCTTCCTCCAGATCGCTGAGGCGGTGGTGCAGCCGGATCACCGGCCACAGGGCCACCGCCGGCAGACAGGCCAGAACCAGCGGCATCCAGTGCCAGCCCTGTTCCAGCCCCAGCAGGCCGATGCTTCCCGCCACGGTCATCATCAGTGCCAGCAGGAGACCCAGGCAGGTAAAGCCAGGCAGAGCCTGCACGCGGCCCGCATCAAAGCACCAGACGAGGCACAGCCCGCCCGCCAGCCACAGCGGCCACGAATTCAGCCACGGCAGCGTTTCCGTGAAGTTCAAGCCGGCGGCCAGCGCGCCCAGAGCCGGCAGTTGCCACAGGGCAATCAGCCCGCAGAACAGGGCGCCGGCCGTTCGCAGGGCGGCTTCGCTCAGCTCGCGGGGAATCATCCGCAGGCGGCCCGCCAGGTTCATCCGCCCGGCCATCCAGCACAGGGCGGTTGCCACGGTCGCATCCCCCAGAGCCAGCGAACCAGGCACACCCGCAGCCGCAGCCGCCAGGGCCGGTCCGCCACAGGCGAAGGCCAGAGCAATTTCCGACAGACCCGCCACCGGCCAGCGGACGGCATGCCACAGCAGCACAACCAGCAGAGTGGTGGTGATGGCAGCCAGTTCCCACCCCGCCGGAGACAGCAGGGCAGCCGTGGTGCCCGCCGGCAGCAGGTTCAATGTCAGACAGGCCGACCAGTACGCAGCGACGATCAGCCCGACCAGCCGCGAGCCATTGACCAGCGTTGTCTGGAAAGCACTGTTCTTCCACGTCCGCCCCGTCTGACTGGCCTGGCCAGCCTGACGGGACACAGGGGAAAAAACAGAACCGGCAGGGCCGCAGGCAGTTCCCAGCCGCCGACGGTTTTCAGGAATACCGGCAGAGCCGCACAGGAAACCGCTCCTGCCGCGAGGGAAAAGCGAAGCCAGCCCGGCCGACGGAAGACCACCGTCTGCACGATCGACAGCCCGCCCAGGGCCAGCGAAACGGGAAACAGGGCCTTCACATGCCCGAAAGCAACGAGGAACAGGCAGCCCGTCAGCACCAGAGAAAACAGTTCCATCGGCCGTACGAAGACCACATGGCCCCGTCGCCGCAGAAAGGGTACCACTCCGGCCAGAGCCGCCAGCAGTGGCAGCCAGGTCAGTCCGTAGAAGGCCAGCGGCATCCGCGTTTCCCGCACCATCTCGGCCGAAGCCGCCAGCGCGTCGCGGGCTGTTTCGCGAAACAGCACCGGCGAAAACTGATACGCGGCCGACAGACACACCAGGCCGAGCCACACAAACGCTTCCCGCTCTGTCAGCTTCGCGGCCCGCAGCAGCACAGCAGCGGTGATCAATGCGGCCGGCACCACCACACCGGAAGGAGGGAACCCGCCGGCCGACAGCACCAGTCCGCCCGCGCACAGCAGCAGTCCCACCAGGCCGGGAGCCGCCACTGCCACCGGCAGCCGCTGCACCAGCCCGCCGGTTCTCTGCCGGAAGACTTTCAGCAGGGTTTCCGCGGCATGCAGCACGGGAATGGCTGTCAGCACCAGGCCCAGGCCGGTCAGCGGCTGCGAGAGGTGCCCGGCAATTCCCAGGGCGAACACTCCGATGAACTCCACACCCAGCAGGCACAGCGGCAGGTAACCGGCCCACAGCGGAGCCCGGTGCCGTTCGGTCAAATGAAACACTTCCCGGGTGATGGCGACCGAGCCAACCGTCAGCACGCACCACAGGCCCGCAGCCACCAGCGGCAGCAGGCTGTGCGGCAGCACGGGCACCACGGCCCCGGCAGCGGCGAGGATCAGAAACGCCCCGGTGAAGACAGGCTGCGGCCCGCGAAACACATCCGTGAAAATCCGCCACGCCGCCGCACCACTCAGCAGGCCCGTCAGCCCCAGCAGCCATGGCCAGGACGTCAGCAGCAGCGGCACCGTCTGCCCGCTGGCGACGACTGACTCACTGGCCCGCAGCAGATTCAGAGCGAGGAAAGCCACGGGAATCAGCAGGAGAGACAACCCCCGCAGGAAGGCGGCCGTTTTCGGCAGGCTCAGCCGTCGGCGACAGACTGCTCCCGCGAAATAGATCGTGGCCCCATACAGCAGCACCACCACCTGTCGCCACGCTGGCTGATACTGCTCCCAGCCGGAGCGAACCAGCATTAAAGAGGAACCAAAGACCGTCACCAGGCCCAGAGCCAGCATCCAGCGGATGTTCTGCTCCTGGAAAAAGCTGTCCAGAAACCGCTGCAGCACGGGCCGTCGGGTGGGTTCGGTGGTCATGGTCTGGTGTCCTCGTCCTGCAGGGTTCGCGTTCGGCAGACAGCCGTCTGTCCGGCAGCCGCGGGCCACCCCCACACCGTGTGACAGCCCGGGCTCATCCACTCAGGCGGAATGGATTTCGCGGCGCCACGCGGAATTTCCAGAAAATTCTGAATTCCACTGACGAAGCCACACAGACACTTCGCATGAAGGGCAGCGGCACGGCGGGAGCGGGAAGGGGAGCGGAAGCAGAAACAGGAGCCGTAGCGGGGGGAAGTCCCTGCCGGCTGCCCTCCGTCGGGCGTGCTCACGGGCAGAGGTCCGCGCGAGCAGGCGACAGTTCCCGCTTTGCGTCGGGGAATGCGTGGAGCGGCCGGCCGGCTCTGTTCAGCGGGCGGCTTCGATCTGCCGCAGCAGTTCTTCCGCCACGGTTCGGGCGGCATGGGGCATGGCCAGCTGGCGCATGGCCCGCCGCTGCTGCTGCACGTCTTCCGGGTGATTCAGTGCCCGTTCAACCGCCTGAATCAGCGAGGCCGCGGTGGCCTCAGCCGAGGGCAGCTGACGCACCAGCTGGGCCGCTCCCGACGATGCAAAATACACCGCATTGGCCATCTGGTGGTCGCCGATGGAATTGGGAATCGGCAGCAGCACCGCCGGGCAGCCGGCGCAGGCCAGTTCGGCCAGCGTCGTCGCACCAGCCCGGGAAATCACCAGCCCGGCTCCCGCATACCGCTGGGGGAGGTCATCGAAAAAGGCTGCCACTTCGGCCTTCAGGCCCGTGCGGCGGTAGTGTTCGCGAACGGCCGCTTCCTGCTCCCGCCCGGTCTGATGCACGATCTGCCAGTCAGCCAGCCGGTCCTTCAGCTGTTCGGTCATCTGCATGGCTGCCGTGTTGATAATGGCCGAACCCTGGCTGCCACCCAGAATCAACAGTCGCTGGCCGGCAGAGCTGTCGGCATCACACAGCCGGGCAATCGGCTGCCGCACCGGATTGCCGGTGGTCAGAATGCTGGCTCTTTGGCCAAGGCCCACCGTATCGGGAAAGGCACAGCACACGGCACTGGCCCGCCGCGACAGCCATCTGGTGGCCCGGCCCGCCACAATATTCTGCTCCAGCAGCAGCGTGGGAATCCCGGCCGATCGGGCAGCGGAGATCATCGGCACGCTGGCCATTCCGCCCAGCCCGACGACAGCGGCGGGCTGAACCTGATCCAGCAGCCGCAGAGACTGCTGCCGCGCCTGCATCAGATTCCAGAAAAAGCCGACCGGGCTGCGCATGGCAGAAGACAGCGGCCGCAGGTCGAGCGGATGATGCTCCAGCTGCAGCGATTCGAGAATCTGCTGTTCCAGCGGACGGTTCGAGCCACAGAACAGGCAGTGGAAACCGTCCTGCAGCCGGTGCAGTTCCTCAGCCACAGCAATGCCCGGAAACAGGTGCCCGCCCGTTCCGCCGCCGGCAAAGATAACTGCTGCCCGCCCCATGCCCTGGATCCTTACGACCGACCACCGTGTGACCGATCTTTCTTCCGTAGGTCAGGCTGTGCCTGACGTCTTTCCCGATGCAGAAATCGCCAGGATCATCAGGTTCGTCTTTTCCCGGTTTTCGAAGCAGATTGAGCCGTCCGGTACCAGGCTGACCGATGCCATTGCCCTGAGCACCTGTTCGAGAAGCAAGTGGCAAAGAAGCATGGACCAGCCGCTTTCCGCCCGCTAGCCTCGGGGTAGAGAAGGGACGGTCATTCACAGCAGGTTCCCGGCCACCCGTCCCGTCCAGCAGACTGATCAATTCCACCGGACCACTCGCCGTGTGAGTGCTCCGAGCTGTTCCACACTGCTTCAGCGCAGGAGCCAGTGATGAGTATTTCCACCGAAACGGCCACCGCCAGCAAGCCGACAACCGCCTTCCTTGCCAGTCAGCACCGCCTGCTGATTGACGGTGAATGGTGCGAGGCCGCCTCCGGCAAGCGGTTCGACGTGCACAACCCGGCGACGGATGAAGTGATTGCCACTGTGGCCGAGGGAGACAGCGAAGATATCAACCGGGCGGTGGCAGCTGCCCGGCGATCCTTCGAAAGCGGGCCGTGGTCGCGCACCACGCCTTCCGAGCGGGGCCGCCTGCTGTGGAAGCTGGCCGATCATCTGGAGGAACATCTCGACGAATTCGCCGAGATTGAGGCACTCGACAACGGCAAGCCCCGCACCGTGGCCGCCGCGGCCGATGTGCCCCTGGCGATCGATCTGTTCCGCTATATGGCGGGCTGGGCCACCAAAATCGAAGGCACCACCATCCCGATTTCCGTGCCCTACATGCCGGGCAGCGAGTTCCACTCCTACACGCTGCGGGAACCCGTGGGCGTGGTCGGGCAGATCATTCCCTGGAACTTCCCGCTGCTGATGGCGGCCTGGAAGCTGGGCCCCGCCCTGGCCACCGGCTGTACGGTGGTGCTGAAGGTCGCGGAAGAAACCCCGTTGAGCGGATTGCGGCTCGGCCAGCTGATCGGCGAAGCCGGCTTCCCGCCAGGCACCGTCAACATTATTACGGGCTTCGGCGAAACCGCCGGCGCCGCCCTGGCTGCTCATCCCGATGTGGACAAGGTGGCCTTCACCGGTTCGACCGAAGTTGGCCGGCTGATTGTGAAAGCCGCGGGCGAATCCAACCTGAAGAAGATTTCGCTGGAACTGGGCGGGAAGAGCCCCAACATCATCCTGCCGGATGCCGACCTCGACGCGGCCATTCCCGGTGCGGCGAACGCGATCTTCTTCAACCACGGCCAGTGCTGCTGCGCGGGTTCCCGCCTGCTGGTGCATCGCAGCCAGTTCGACCAGGTGGTGGAAGGCGTGGCCGACGCGGCCCGCGGAATCCGCCTCGGCCCGGGCATGCATCCCGAAACCCAGATGGGGCCGATGGTCTCCCGCATTCAGCAGGACCGGGTCTGCGGTTATCTCGAAGCCGGAAAGTCCGAGGGAGCCACCGCTCTGACCGGGGGCCAGCGTCCCGAGGGCAGCGGTTACTTTGTGGAGCCGACGGTGCTGGTGGATACGAAGCCCGACATGAAAGTCATTCAGGAAGAGATCTTTGGGCCGGTGGTGGCCGCCATGCCCTACGACGATGTGGACCAGCTGGCCGCAATCGCCAACGACAGCATCTACGGCCTGGCCGCTGCCGTGTGGACGCGGGACATTTCACAGGCCCACCGGCTGGCCCGGCGGATTCGCGCCGGCAGCGTGTGGGTCAACTGTTACAACGTGTTCGACGCCTCGCTGCCGTTCGGCGGATACAAGCAGTCCGGCTGGGGCCGCGAGATGGGCCACGAAGCGATCGACCTCTACACCCAGACAAAAGCCGTCACCGTGCAGCTCTCGTGAGATGCAGGCGACCTTCTCTTCTGCCCCTCTCCCGCCGGGAGAGGGGTTGGGG
>JAGQPV010000948.1 GCA_020426545.1 Planctomycetaceae bacterium | reverse complement strand
CAGGCCGACAGCCGACCCGAGGTTTCCGGCAATGCGCCCGCCGCCCCGATTGTCTCCACCCGCGTGCAGCCACCCAGTCCTGGCAACCGGGGCAACACGGCCGGAACGCGGACCGATGGAACTTCCACAGGGACAGACGATGCGGAAACGGCCCTCGTTCCGCCAGCAGCGGACACCGTGAAAAAGCCGGTTTCGGAACAGTCCGGTCCCGCCGCAACCGGCCTGCTCGCCGAATCCGATGACCCGCCGGGTGAAGTGGCCCGGCTGGAGGGGCACAGCAGCATGCTGCAGAGACTGGCTGTGCTGAAAGATGGACACCACGCGGTCACGGGCAGCGTGGATGGAACGGTTCGCTTCTGGGATCTCTCCACCGGGAAGGAATCCGGGGGGCCGCTCGATCAGGGGACCGCTGTGACCGATGTGGCTGTTTCGGCTGATGAGCAGCTGCTGCTGTCGGTCGGCCACCGGGGCACGGTACATCTGTGGGATCTGAAGTCCCGCAGCAAACTGCGGGAAATGACGGGACATCGCGGGGAAGTAAGGGCGGGAGCATTCTCACACGATGGGAAGATAGTGGCCACCGGAGGTGCGGAGAGAGAACTCCGCATCTGGGAAGTTGCCACCAGCAAAATGCTCCTGAAGATTCCGGCCAGCGTCGGCCGCATTCAGGAAATTGAATTCCTGCCGAATGGCCGGCAAATCCTGTGCAGTGGCGACGGCAGTAGCGGCCCCGTTGCCGGCCTGTACGACACCGAAACCGGGAAGGAACTGCAGCAGTACGAAGGCCCCACCGACGGCATCCATGCGGTCACCCTGCTGGAGGGCGCGCGGCAGTTTCTCGCTGGCAGCGTCGATGGTTCAATCCGTCTGTTCGACGTGACCACCGGCAAGGAACTGCAGCGGTTCAGCGGCCACACCGGCATCGTGCTCGGTATTGCGGTTCTGCCGGGAACGGCCTGTTTTCTTTCTGGAGATTCCGCGGCAACTCTCCGTCTGTGGAACCTGCGGACCGGCAGACAGATTCACGAGTTTAAAGCGGAAACGCACTGCACCGCCTACCTCGACGTCACTCCCGACGGCCGGTTTGCGATCTCCGGATTCGGAGCACGGCCCACACCGTCGGGGGACGACTTCGTCCCGGGAGGAGATTACGCCGTACACCTGTGGCGGTTGCCGCAGCTGGCGCCGGGAACGAACCCCGAACCGACATTGCTGACAGATGGCCCGCCGGGCGAAGTAATCCAGCTGAAGGGCCATACAGATACCGTCCATGCGCTGGCGTTTTACAGTCAGGGGAATCGCCTGGCATCCGCCTCCGCCGATGGAACCGTCCGGTTCTGGAATCTGACCACGGGCAGGCCGGAAGGAGACCCGCTGCAGTCGGGCGCGCGCATTAACACCATGGCCATCTCCCCCGACGAGAAGTTTCTGCTGACGGGCGGCCGTAATGGAAAGGTTCAGACGTGGGATCTGAACTCCCGCACCAGAGTGAGCGAATACTCCGTGGAGGGTGGCGAAGCTTATTCCGTCAACTTTGCGTCGCAGTTTAACCTGATCGCCAGTGGAGCGGAGAACGGCACCGTGCGGATCCGCTCTGCTGAAGATGGCGAGGAGCGGTTGAAGTTTTCCGCCAGTGTAGGACGGGTGCTGGAAGTCGAATTCTCGCCGTATTCACCGCTGATTCTGTGCAGCGGGACCGGCACCCCCGTCTGCCTGTACGA
>JAGQPV010000947.1 GCA_020426545.1 Planctomycetaceae bacterium | reverse complement strand
GGCAAGGGCTCGCTGCTGGGCCGCATGCCGGGCGACAGCTGGCAGCAGTTTGCCGGGCTGCGGCTGCTGTTCGGTTACCAGTACACCACGCCGGGCAAGAAGCTGCTGTTCATGGGTGGTGAGTTCGGCCAGCGGACCGAGTGGAACCACAACACCCAGCTCGACTGGCACCTGTACGATGACGAGCAGCACGCGGGGATCAGCCGGCTGATTCAGGATCTCAACCGGGTCTACAGCACGGAGCCGGCCCTGCATCAGCAGGACTGTCGTCCGGAGGGTTTCCGGTGGATCAGCGCGGACGATGCGGACAACAGCATTTTCAGCTGGCTGCGGTATGCACTGGATTCCGAGCAGTTCGCGGTGGTGGTGCTGAATGCCACCCCCATGACCCGCAGCGGGTACCGCGTGGGTGTACCGTGTGAAGGATTTTATCGCGAAATTCTCAACACCGATGCGGCCGCGTATGGCGGATCGAATGCAGGCAACGGCGGCGGGCTGTATGCTGAACCGGTGGCAGCGCAGGGCCAGCCGGCCAGCCTGGTGCTGACGGTTCCGCCGATGGCGTGCCTGGTGCTCAAGCGTTTTCTGCCCGCAGGCTGACAGCTGCCATTCGGCCTGCCCGTTCCGGAAGCCGAATCCTGTGATGTCGCCCGCTGACCCGCCGCCTGCTGATCCGTCGCCTGTGGCCGATACTGCCTGGCAGACTTTCCGGCAGCAGATGCCCGTCGCCCCCGCGCGGGCTTACTTCGATCATGCAGCGGTGGCGCCGCTGTCTGGCCCGGCGGCGGACGTGTTTCGCCGCTGGATCGATGATTGCGCTGCCGAGGGTGCTGCCTGCTGGGGCCGCTGGCGGAAAGAAGTGGAACGCACCCGCGGGCTGGCCGCCGGAATGCTGGGGGCTTCCACTGCGGAAATCGCCCTCGTGCGGAACACCACCGAAGGCATCAGCCTGATTGCGGAAAGCTATCCGTGGCAGGCGGGTGATAACGTGGTCACGCTTGCCAGTGAATTTCCGTCGAACCTCTATCCGTGGATGAACCTGGCCTCCCGTGGTGTGGAGACGCGGCAGGTGCCAACGGACAACGAGCGGCCGGATCTCGACCAGCTGGCGGCTGCCTGCGACAGCCGCACGCGGATTATTTCGCTCAGCTGGGTGGGTTACATGACCGGCTGGCGGAATGATCTGACGGCCATTGCGGGGCTGGCGCGCGAGCGGGGTGTGCTGCTGTTTGTGGATGCCATTCAGGGACTGGGTGTCTTCCCGCTGGACGTGGGCCAGGTGCCGATTGATTTCCTGGCGGCCGATGGCCACAAGTGGATGCTCGGCCCGGAAGGGGCCGGCGTGCTGTATATCCGGCGGGAACACCTGGAGCGACTGCGCCCGCTGAATGTCGGCTGGAACAGCGTGTCCCAGGCGGGCAATTTTTCCGATACGAATCTGAACCTGCGGGACGATGCGGCCCGCTATGAAGGCGGCACACACAACACGGGCGGGCTGGCAGCGCTGGGGGCCAGCCTGAAGCTATTGGGTGATGCCGGGATCGATCAGGTGGCCAGCCGGCTGCTGGCCGTGACCGACCGCCTGTGCGACCAGCTGGAATCGATGGGCGGTGAGATCGCCAGCTGTCGCGAACCAGAGCATGCCGCGGGGATTGTGTCGGTGTCGCTGCCTGGCCAGGACCCGGCCCGAATTCGCAGCCGCTGCCTCGAAGCCAATGTGATTG
>JAGQPV010000946.1 GCA_020426545.1 Planctomycetaceae bacterium | reverse complement strand
ATTCCGGATAAACAGCGCAGCTGTTCACCGAAAATCAAAGGCGGGCGACCGGCCTGACGGAGGAATACCGGACGATCTTCCCGACCTGGCCCCCGATGGCAGGGGGCACGCGGAGACCGGTTGCGTTATACTTGGTTCCGGTCGGGGCGGGGTTCGCCGCTGGAACCCCACGGAACAGGCGATGCCGGGCACCCTCTGTTCCGTACAGCCACGGCCAGTTACCCGCAGCAACCGGTCTGTCAGGCCGGGCTGCTCCCGCAGGATCTTACTTCAGTTACCGGTCGGAATCGATGGCTACCCAGACTGCTTCAAACCGCTCCCGTCACGTTCAGCCTGCCTGCAACCTGCGCCATACGAAGGTTGCCACCAGGGTTTTCTCTTCCGCTGGAGATGCGGCGCAGCATGTGGCGCTGGTAGCGGAGAGTCTGATTCGCGAAAACAACTCCGCTGGCGAGCGTACGGTTCTGGGGCTGCCCACGGGCTCCACGCCGATTGGCGTTTACCGCGAGCTGATTCGCCTGCACGAGGAAGAGGACCTGGACTTTTCCCGGGTCATCACGTTCAACCTCGATGAATACTGGCCGATGGATCCCGGTTCGATCCACAGCTACAACCGCTGGATGCGGCAGACGTTCTTCGATCATGTGAATATCCCCGAGAAGAACATCCACATTCCTCCCGGTAATCTGGCCCGCGAGGACATCGAAGCCTTCTGTGACGAATACGAACGGGCCATCGAGCGGGTGGGTGGAATCGATCTGCAGCTGCTGGGCATTGGTCGCAGCGGGCATATCGGCTTCAACGAGCCGGGCAGTTCCCGCACGAGCCTCACCCGGCTGGTCACACTGGATCATGTGACCCGCAAGGACGCTGCCAGCGGATTCTTCGGCGAGGAGAATGTGCCGCTGCAGGCGCTGACAATGGGTGTCGGCACGATTCTGGCCGCCAAGAAAATCATTCTGATGGCCTTCGGCGAGCACAAGGCGGCCGTTGTCCGCCGGGCCGTGGAAGAAGAAGTCACCGAAGCGGTAACCGCCAGCTTCCTGCAGACCAATCGCAACGCGGTCTTCGTGGTGGACGAAGCAGCTGCCGGCGACCTGACCGCCATGCGGCTGCCGTGGCTGGTCGGCCCTGTCGACTGGACGCCCGAGCTGGAGAAAAAGGCCGTCATCTGGCTGGCGGAGCAGTGCGGCAAGCCGCTCCTGAAGCTGGAATCCCGCGATTTCATGGAACACCACCTGTACGAACTGGTGCGGGAGCACGGGCCGCTGTCGGCCATTCGTGAGCGGGTGTTCAACGCGATGATGAACACGATCTGCACTTCACCCGGTGGCACGGAGAAGCAGACGGCGATTCTGTTCAGCCCCCATCCCGATGACGACGTGATCTCCATGGGCGGCACGCTGATTCAGCTGGCCGAACAGGGGCACAATGTTCACATTGCTTACATGACCACAGGCAATATCGCGGTGTTCGACCATGATGCCGAGCGGCACATTGATTATGTGCACGAGTTCACGGAGCTGTTTGGCCAGGGCACTCCAGAGACCGAAGCCCTGTTCCAGCGGCTGCGGGATTCCATCACTTCCAAGGAGCCGGGAGACCCGGATCCGGAAGAGCTGCTGAACGTCAAGACGCTGATCCGCAAGACGGAAGCCACCGCCGGTGCGCTGGTGGCGGGTGTCCCGCGGGATAAGCTGCACTTCCTGGAACTGCCGTTCTACCGGACGG
>JAGQPV010000945.1 GCA_020426545.1 Planctomycetaceae bacterium | reverse complement strand
CAGCTGGGAGCACATGCGGGACTTCAGCGGCGGCGACATGCTGGTGGGCTGGGAAGGCAAGTTTCAGGCCGACTGCGGCGGAATTCGCGGCATCCACTTCAGCCCCGATGGCCGCACCCTGGCCGTGGCCGGCATCAGCGAAGTCTCGAACCCGTTCGCCGGTATCGGCAAGCCGACCGTGGTGCTGTTCGACTGGAAAACCGGCCAGCGGAAGAAGGTGCTGCTGCCGAAATCGAACATCACCGGCCATGCCTGGGGCGTGCGGTGGCATCCCTCGGGCCGGTTCCTTGTTGCGGCCTGCGGCCTGAGCCAGGGCACGCTGATCTTCTGGCGTCCCGACAGCTCCGAGCCATTCCACGAATTCAAGCTGCCGCAGGTGGCCTACGATGTCGATCTGCACCCGGACGGACTGCGGATCGCCGTGGCTCAGTTCGACAAGACCGTGCGGGTGTACGACATCAGCGCCGCACCTCCGAAACAGGAAACCGCTGCCGCCACACCACAGAAGAAGTAGCCGCGACTGCGGCACCACTCGCAGCAGACAGTAAGGCTCCTCGATGCAATCGCTTCTTCGTTTCCAGATTACCGGCTGGTGCCTGGTGCTGATGTGCGGCCTCGTGGCGAGCGGGCAGGCCCAGGCTGAAGAACCCCGGCTGCTGCGGGTGCTCAACTCGCGGGACAACGGCGTGTATGGCGTGGCCTTCTCGCCCGATGGCACGCAGCTGGCCTCCGCCAGTCTCGACAACCGGGTCAAGCTGTGGAATGTGGCTTCCGGAGAGCTGCTGGAAACCTTCACCGGCCACGGAGACGGAGTGTACGCCGTCCTGTTTCTGCCGGACGGCAAGACGATTGTTTCCGGCAGCCTGGATTCCTCCCTCAAGTTCTGGAACACCTCCGGCGGGGGAGCGACCACCACGCTGCGCGGCCACGGCATGTATGTCAGCTGCCTGGATCTCTCCACCGAGGCCAGCCTGATCGCCTCCGGCAGTTACGACAACAGCATCCGTCTGTGGACCACCACCGGTAATTCGGCAGGCGTGCTGGGCAGTCACAAGGATGCTGTGCATTCCGTGGCCTTCTCGCCCGATGGCAGCCGTCTGGTCTCCAGCAGCCGGGACGGTACAGCCACCATCTGGAATGTCGAAAACAGAAAGGCCGCTGCCGCTCTGACGGGGCACACCGGCGGAGTGGAAGCGGTTGCCTGGTCGCCCGACGGGAAATGGATTGCCACCGGCGGACAGGACCGCACGATTATGGTGCGGGATCCCGCAACCGGAGAAACCGTCCGCACGCTTACCGGGCACAGTCGGTACGTGAAATGTCTGGAGTTCTCGCCAGACGGAAAGACGCTGGCCTCCGGCAGCAACGATGGCACGGTGCGGCTGTGGGATCCCGCCACGGGCGAATCGCGAAGCACCCTGCCCGGGCACGACAACACGGTCTATTCCGTGAAATTCAGTGCGGATGGCACCCGCCTGGCCAGCGGCAGCTACGACCGCACCATCCGCCTGTGGGCTCTGCCGGTCAGCAAACCGGCTGCGGACAGCAGTGAAGCCACTCCCTGAAGACCGCCGGGAAAACAACAGCAGCGATCAGTCGCCGTAATGTTTTTCAGGCGCGGGCACATGCCGACACCGCTTCGCGGCGATGGGCATGGCACACAGGACTGATGGCCGCTTGCAGCGGACCTTCGGCCGCTGCTGAAGCTGCCACGGTACTCAGGGTTGATCTGCCGGAAGATCACCCGCAGCAGG
>JAGQPV010000944.1 GCA_020426545.1 Planctomycetaceae bacterium | reverse complement strand
CCAGCGGGCAGTCGGCGGAAGTCAGCCCGAAGCGGCTGGTGGTGCCGCTGTGGCGGAAGATGAGGTTACCTTTGGGGTCGGTGATGGTCAGCTCGGCGGGTTCGTCGGCCACGGGTTTGCCGTCGGGCTGGCGGAGGCCCAGGGCCCGCATGTGGATGGTCTGGCCGGGCTGGTACACGGGTTTGTCAGTGGAGAGCATCAGGCGGCTGGCGCGTTCAATCCGCACGGTGCGGATCAGACGTCCGTCGGCATTGGCCCCACTGCCGGTACCGGTGAGAACCCGCAGTTCGTAGTCTCCGGTTTCCCAGTCGGGCACTTCAAAGGCGGGAGCAAAACTGCCGGAGTTGTCGGTTTCCGCCGAGACCAGTTCAATTTCGCGGTTCGTCCGCGGATCGGCCAGAATCAGCTTCAGGGGGACCTGGCCCACGGCGGGGGCGGTCCATGTTCCCGGCCGCTGCGGACTGGCCTGCATGTCGAACACTTCGAGCCGCAGCGCCGCGGGGCTGCCGGCCAGCAGCTGCGCCTGCCCCACGAGACGGATGTCGTACCGCGGAGGACTGGAGAGGCCGTAGTACAGCTGCATGCCGCCCACGATGAAAACAAAGGCAGCGGTGAGGGCCGCCAGCGTGCCGAAGTAGCGGCGAATACGGCGGCGGCGGGATTCTGTCTTCTCGCTGATGCCGGCCAGCGTCTGCTGAATCAGCGATTCCGGGGCTTCGACCATGGGCAAAGTCTGCAGTGCGGCCTGACGGGCGCGGGCCTGCTCCAGGGCGGCCTGCCCTTCGGGTGTGCTGTGGCAGAATTCCTCGACCGCTTTCAACTCGCTGCCTGTGAGCAGACCGTGAACGTAATCGTCGATCAGCTCGAGTGGATTGTGCGACTGACCCGTCATGGCGAGTCTCCCTGTAAAAGCGGCGTCGGGCAGGTGCCAGGTCCTGAGGTCTTCAGCACCTGGCGGGGATCCACGGTTCGCGGCAGCCTGCCGGCCTGTGGCGGGCTGCATTTCCGGCCGGTCATTCCGAATGGATGGAACGGCCCAGCCGGGGTTCGAGTATGGTTTTCAGGCTGGCCAGCCCGCGGTGCATGTTCGAGCGAATGGTGCTCTCGGCCAGGTTGAACGTCTCGGCGATTTCGGCGAACTTCATGCCGTTCCAGACCCGCAGCACGACGATCATCCGCTGCTGCGGCGGGAGGCGGGCAATTCCCTCGAGCACGATGGCGGCGGTTTCGACCGCCATGGCGGCGTCGGCGGGGCTGTCCATCTCATCCCGCCCGGCGGCTGCCAGCTGTTCCGCGTGCTGCGATGTCCGCCTGCGTTTACGGAGTTCGGTGCGGCACAGGTTGGCGGCGATGGCGAACAGCCAGCTGCGGAAGGGGCGGTCCAGGTCGTAGGTGCGGCGTTTCGTCCACACCCGGAGAAAGGTTTCCTGGAACAGCTCTTCGGCCCGGTGCCGGTCGTGAATCGATCGCTGGATGAAGGTCAGCAGGCCGCTGGCGTACCGCCGCACGAGTTTTTCGAGTTCTTCCCGCCGGCCCCGTTGGACCTGACCCATCAGCCATTCGTCGGATTGCTGAGGCTGGTTCATGCCGTATCCTCACGGGACGCGGGAGCCGCTGTCCGGAGGCAGCGGAGTTCGTGCAGAAAACGCGGAGCGGGCGGTTGCTGCAGAGCTGTACGCGCTGCCGGCCAGAGCGTTGCATCCATTCTGAACGAATTTCGGAATTCGTACAGATTGACAGGGGGCAGTGGTCAGG
>JAGQPV010000943.1 GCA_020426545.1 Planctomycetaceae bacterium | reverse complement strand
GAAGACGGCGAGCTGGACGCCGACGGCCAGGAACTGGTTGCCGGTGAGGAAGAGGGCGGCGAGGGAGAGGGCGATCAGCCCGGGCAGGAAAAACGGGCTCCCACCAATCGGCTGACACGGCGAAATCCGGACGAGTCCGATGGCAGAAGGCGTCCGGGAGGACAAAACCCCTCCGGCCAGCCGGCCGGCGGCAGCCCGACGGTCCGTACCGGGGTTTCGGGTTCCGAAGCGGACAACCGGATTGCTGTGGACTTTCAGCCTGATCGGGAAGGCGAGAAACCCTGGCAGCCGGAGTGGCTTGGCTTTGTACCGGCACAGGGCACCTTGCTGGAAGAGGCTGCGGCCGCCGGGATGAACGTGATTCGTGTGGGCCGCGGACCGAACAGCCGCGAGCCGGGCGATGTGGAAACGATTCAGGAAGGGCTGGCCGGCCACGACGGGAAGGACCGGATCCTGATCCTCCAGGGCGATGGTCCCTTCGAGCTGCCGCCAGCCACCATTCAGAATTCCGGCCTGCTGGCACTGGTGGCCGAACCCTCCAGCAGCCCGGTGATCGTGATTCGCAGTTCCGCCTACCTGCCCGAGAATCAGCCCAAGGCCGGCCCGCAGTCGGCCCCCGCCGGGGGTACGGGGCACTTCCGCCTGACGGGCGGCACGCTGGCTCTGCTGGGAGTGCACCTGCTGTCGGTACCGGGATCCGCCGGCACCGCCACAGCTGGCCCGCTGCTGGCACTGACGGATGCCGACCTGGTGATGCGGCAATGTTCCATCACGGCCGACGACTCGATTGACGGCAGCACTGCCCCGCCGGTCACCGCGATTTCGCTGAGTGGACAACGTCAGGGTCAACACAGGGAACCCACGGACCGCCGCCTGCGGGCATTGCTGGACCGGGTGACGATTCGCGGCGAGCATCTGACGGCGATCGATCTGCAGCCGGGAACGATGGACCTGGTGGCTTCGAACTGCGTCTTTGCCTCGCAGACAGCGCCACTGATTTCGCTGGAGGCCACCAACGAACCGCCGATTTCCACCGCTGCCGAGAACCGCAGAATCAACGTCGCCTCCAGCGAACCGCTGGCCGTGAAACAGGCGGCGGGTGAAAAGGAATCCAGCCCGGTCCAGCCGGCCGGGTTCAGCACGGCAGTTCCCGCACCGCTGCCCGGCAGCACCACGGCCCATCAGGTGATTCGCCTGCTGTCGTGCACCCTGGTCAGTGGCTCGACAGGAATGCGGTTCCTGCGGAAAGCCGACAACGAAACTGGCGAAGCGGAGATTCAGTGCGTTAATTCCGTTCTGGCCTCGACAGGCGACAAACCCAGCCGAACTCTGCTGGAACTGGTTGGCTGGACGGAGCGTTCCAGCCCGGATCCCGTTCGTTCGCGGGTGGAGGGACTGGAATGGAAGTCAGAATCGACCGCCCTGCTGGGCTGGAATCAGCTGGTTCACTCGGAGGACCAGCCGGGCCAGCTGGTGGAAGGGCCTTCTGCCTGGCGGCTGCTGTGGCGGGAGACCGGGTCTTCACTGTATATCGGCACTGATCGCTGGCCCGGTAATCGACTGGAAGAACTGGCCGCTCTGCAGCCGGCCGCGCTGGCAGTCGGTGCCGGTTCGACCGGTACCGTGCGGGCGACGGACGAAACCCTGCCCGGCTGCCGCGAGACCGAACTGACCATACCGACAGGCGAGTCGATCGCCCGTGGACAGACAGCCGCTTCCCGGCCGCTGCTGTCTCAGTGGCTGGAAGGACGGGGCACGGC
>JAGQPV010000942.1 GCA_020426545.1 Planctomycetaceae bacterium | reverse complement strand
GGTGATGACGGGGGAAAGAAGCAGCCCTCATCCCCAGCCCTTCTCCCTCGGGGAGAAGGGAAATCCTGCAGTTCGCCCCGGCAGTTGACATGATTGCGAAATTCCCCGAGCGGAATGATGACTCATGACCGACAGCCATAAACACGCTGGCCATGCCCACGGTACGGGCCGCAGTGCCGAAGTCGCCGGGGTCAGCGATTCGCGGCTGCTGTGGGCGGTGGTACTGAATCAGCTGCTGACGGTGGGGCAGGTGGTCGCGGGGCTGTTCTCGGGCAGTGTGGCCCTGCTGTCTGATGCGGCCCACAACTTCAACGATGCCAATGCCCTGCTGATTGCGTATATCGCCCGGCGCATTTCGAAGAAGGATGCGAACCAGCGGTACACCTTCGGCTACCGCCGGGCGGAGATGATCGGGGCGCTGATCAATCTGACGCTGCTGGCCGTCATCGGGCTGTACCTGGTCTATGAAGGCGTGAAACGTCTGATTCAGCCGGAAGAAATTCTCGGCCGGGTAATGGCTGCCACAGCGGTGCTGGCCCTGGTGATCGACGTCGGCACGGCTCTGCTGCTCCGCAGTATGAGCCATGGGTCGCTCAATGTGCGGGCGGCCTTCATTCATAATATTGTCGATGCGCTGGGCAGCGTGGCCGTGCTGATCGGCGCGGGTGCGATCATTTGGCTCGGTTGGACTTGGGTCGACCCGGCCATCACCTTTCTGATCGCCGGCTATGTGCTGTGGCAGGTGTTCCAGATGCTGCCCCAGGCCACCCGCGTGCTGCTGGAAGGCACGCCTGCGGGTCTGGACCTCGACCGCCTGGTTGCCACCGTGGAACAGATCAGCGGTGTGGAGGGCATGCACCACGTGCATGTGTGGGAACTCGATGAGCAGCACCGGGCCCTGGAGGCCCATATTGTCGTACAGGAAGGGAGCCCGGCCGAGCTGATGGCCATCCGGCAGCGGATCAAACAGACCCTCGCGGACGAATTCGAGGTGCGGCACTCGACGCTGGAGTTTGAATACGCCGGCATCGGCGAGGACTGCCCAGACCAGCAGATGATTGCCGACCATTAACAGACACCGCCAGGATCGCGGGCCGAGTTTCCGATAGAGATCGGCGGCAGGAATGGTCAGTCTTGCAGGTCAGGCTGTGCCTGACGAATCCGATTTTCCAGTCAGCCGCGGACTGCGGACCCCGGTTTCCGATATATATCGGCGGCACCAGGGAACCGCAGACGGTCAGGGCTTGAGCGTATAGTCGAAGGCGTCAACCAGCAGGTGGAATGACACCACACCGGTGAACAGGGGAGCCAGGCAGAACAGGGCCAGTGCCACAGCAGCAGGCCAGTAGCGGGGCGATTCTTTCACAGCCGCCCCGACCGCGTACAGCCCCCGCACCACGGTCACCAGTTCCACCACCAGCAGATACATGGGGATGTCCATCGGCCGGATGGCACTGCCGGGCGGGTCGCGGAAGATCACCAGCGGGACAAGAGCCGCGACCCCGTTTCCCAGACAGCCAATCAGCAGCGCCCGCCGGAAGGAATCGCTCATGGGTGGAACTCCCGCTGAGGGAAGCAGGGGACGGTGGTCGGGGTCAGGGGTCAGGGAAGAGAAGACCACGACCGTTGTTCCTCCGGGTCGTGCTACCCTGGAACCTGCCTGTCGCTCGCTTTTCTTCTTCCTCTCCCCGGTGGGGAGAGGATTGAGGTGAGGGGCTGACCGAAAGACTGGTTCCGTCACCCTCCGCCGACAGGTTGCTGAAAGCTGCGACCCTCCCT
>JAGQPV010000941.1 GCA_020426545.1 Planctomycetaceae bacterium | reverse complement strand
CATCTGCGGGGGGCGGGCCTCGACGTGTTTGAAGTGGAACCGCTGCCGACCGACAGCCCGCTGCTGGAACTGGATGGCGTGCTGCTGGCGGGCCACTTGGCCGGGCTGGACAACGAATCGCATCGCGATACGTTCGCCATGGCCGCCCAGATTATCATCGATCTGCACGAGGGACGCTGGCCGGGTGGCGGCTGCGTGCAGAACCTGCGTGGTGTGACCGGCTGGAGCTGGAACCGGGGCGGTTGAGTTTCCCTGGCGGCAGCGGCCATGCCGCCATATGCCCTGTTTCGGTTCACCGGCGGCGCCTGTGCTGCATCCAGTTGAATCCCCGACCCTGCCTGTTTTTCATGGTCAGTGAGTTCTGTCCTGTATGAGTTCAACCATTCCGCAGATGTTTGAGCAGCTGCCTCCGGGGCTTCTGGAAAGCTGGGAGACGGCGATCGATGCGCAGGCGGATCAGCTCGATCGGCAGCTGGTCGCCATTCGCCGTCACCTGCATTCCCACCCGGAACCCAGTGGACAGGAACTGGAGACGACCCGTTACCTGGCCGCGCAGCTGCGGGAGCAGGGACTGTCGCCCGTCACCTTCCAGAACGATGCAGGCGAACCCGTCGGCATGATGGTCGACGTGACTCTGGGGAATCCGCCGGAAGATGCCCCGCTGATCGCCATTCGTTCGGATATCGACGCGCTGCGGATGCAGGATGAAAAGCAGGTGGACTACGCCTCGCAGCGTCCCGGCCTGTGCCATGCCTGCGGTCACGATGTGCATTCCACAATTGTGCTGGGGGCCGCCTTCGCCGGCGGACGACTTGCGGGCCAGATCCTGCAGGGAATGAACCAGTTGCCGCCCGAGACGGCCGGGCTTCGGTTGCGGCTGATTTTTCAGCCGGCGGAAGAAACTTCCAGTGGTGCCCGCTGGCTGGTCGAACAGGGCGCGGTGGACGGCGTGGCGGGCATTCTGGGCCTGCATGTCGATCCCGAACGACCGGTGGGAACCGTGGGCGTGCGGTACGGGGTGCTGACAGCCAACTGCGACGATGTGCTGATTCAGGTGCGGGGGCATGGTGGCCACGCCGCCCGCCCGCATCATTCGATCGATCCGATTGCGACTGCGGCCCAGCTGGTCTCCGCCCTGTATACCTGGCTGCCCCGCAGTGTGGATTCCCGCAGTGCCTCGGTCTTTACCATCGGGCGGATTGAAGGCGGGTTTGCACCGAATGTGATTCCCGAAATAGTGGAACTGCACGCCTCGCTGCGAACGGTGGCAACAGCTTCCCGTGAGCGAATCTGTCAGCGGATCGATGAAATCTGTGCGGGAACCGCCACCAGCAGTGGCTGCCGGATCAGCGTGCATTACGAGGAACCACTCGCCGGAGTGGACAACGTTCCGCAGTTTACGCGGGCACTGGAACTGGCCAGCAGCCGGGTGCTGGGCAGCAGTCATGTGCATCGAATTGAAGCCCCCAGCATGGGCGGGGAAGATTTTTCCGCCTACCTGGCCAGGGTTCCCGGTGCGATGCTGCGGCTGGGATGTGCCGCTCCCGAACGGCAGGCCCATTTTCTGCATTCACCACTGTTTGATATCGATGAACGGGCTATTGCGATTGGCGTGCGCATCATGCTGCGGGCGGCCGTCCTGCTCTCGGCCACGGGCGTGACCTCCGGCTCACCGGAAGGCAGTTGATCGGCAGGAAAACGGGATTTCCGCCGCGCCATGGGGCGAAGGCAGGAAGCAGATTCTCGACAACAGAGCCCGCAACGGGCCTGGGAGCGGCTCCG
>JAGQPV010000940.1 GCA_020426545.1 Planctomycetaceae bacterium | reverse complement strand
GAAGGTGTGGCTGGAATTCAGCTGATCGTCGTTGACACCCAGCACCACGGTCAGGTCCGGCTCATCCTTGGCGGGAGCGGAAATCACCACCTTGCGGGCACCGGCCGAAATGTGGCTGTCGTAGCCGGGTTTGCCGTCTTTTTCGCGGTTTGTGAAGAAGCCGGTCGATTCGAGGGCCACTTCAGCGCCCAGTTCGCCCCAGGGAATCTCCCGGGGATCCCGCTGGGCGGTGACGCGAATCTTCGAGCCATTGACCACGAGGTATTCGCCGTCGGCTTCCACGGTTCCGGGGAAGCGGCCCTGGACGCTGTCGTACTTGAGCAGCATGGCCAGTGCTTTGGTATCACCCAGATCGTTGATACCCACAACTTCGAACTCGTCCGGACGTGCCGCCAGTGCCCGAAAAGTGATCCGCCCGATTCGACCGAAACCGTTAATTCCAACTTTGACAGCTGCCACAGCGGATACCTCTCGTCGAGTTCTCAGAAACTTGCAAACATCCTGCCAGCCAATTGCCGGTCACTGCCACTGGCCCATTGCCGCCAGCACGCCACGCCCGTGGCTGCAGCATTTCGGCGGGAGACTTTCGGCCGGAAGACTTCTCTTCCAGTCGGACATCTCCGGGCCTGTGGATGAGGCGGATTTTAGCGATGGTCCCGGCAACCGACAAGCTGCGGGCCTTCACGGGGCAGTTCCCGCAGCGGCCGATTTCCGCAACATGCCGCCAAAGAAACACTTAGGAGACTGATCCTCATTCAGTCTTCATCATTTCGCAGCCGGAGCCGGACGGCGTGCCGGAGCGGGACAGCAGTCAGCCGGGCAGACATCGGCGACCGGGCCGAGTAGTCCCACGGTCTTCCGGTCGGGGGAACCTGTCATCCGTTCGGCGATCAGGTCGCCCAGGGCGGCCACAAAGGCGGGGTGCGTTCCCACGGTGGCGGCCCGCTCCATCTGCAGATCCAGCTCAGTGCTTAACTGGCGGGCTTCGGTATCGAGATCGAACAGGACCTCCATGTGATCGGACAGAAAGCCAATCGGCGCAATAACCACGTGCCGCACTCCCCGGGAATGCAGGCTGACGAGGTGATCGCAGATATCGGGTTCCAGCCACGGATCCTGCGGACGCCCGCTGCGACTCTGAAAAACCAGCGCCGATCGCTCCGGCGGAACTCCCAGATGCTCGGAAATCAGCCGGGCCGTTTCCGTCAGCTGAGCTTCATAACGGCAGGTGCTGGCCATGCTGGAAGGAATACTGTGCGCGGTATAGGCCACATGAACGTGCTGGCGATCGGCCAGTGAGAATTTCTCAAGGGCGTCCGCCACCCGGGCTGAACTGGCGTCGATGAAGCCCGGATGATTGAAAAAGGCCCGCACCTTGTCCACCACCGGGGCCCCGTCTCCTACGGATTCCCGGGCGGCCTGAATGTTCTCCCGGTACTGACGGCAGCTGGAATACGAACTGCAGGAAGAAAGGACCAGAGCCAGCACGCGGCGATGGCCGGCGTCCGCTATCTCCCGCATGGTGTCGGGCAGCAGTGGGTGCCAGTTGCGGTTCCCCCAGTAGACGGGAACATCGATTCCACGGCGGGTCAGTTCCGGCTGCAGCACGGAAATCAGCTCGCGGACCTGTGCATTGAGCGGGCTGACCCCCTCGAAGTGGTTGTAATGCTCGGCAACTTCGAGCATTCGCTCGCGGGGCACGTTCCGGCCCCGCAGCACATTTTCGAGAAAGGGAATTACATCGTCCCGGCCTTCCGGTCCGCCGAAGGAAACGACCAGGACCGCATC
>JAGQPV010000939.1 GCA_020426545.1 Planctomycetaceae bacterium | reverse complement strand
GTACCTGCCGCAGCGATTTCCACTGATGCTGACGGGCGGGCTGATTCTGTTTGCCGCGTGGGGGGCCGGGACACTGCTGCTGGAACTGCTGGGCTTGCGAAGCCTGCTTCTGTGGGCCGAACAGACGGCTTTCGCCGGTGGCCTGGGTCTGGCGGGGCTGTCGCTGCTGATGCTGGTCTCCGGTCTCGCAGGTGTGATGGATCGGGGGCTGGCCATCGCCGCGCTGCTGCTTGCGGGGCTGGGCGGCCTGGCTGTTGTCCTGCGGGACAGACGGCAGCGGGCGGAGAATTCCGCCGCGGCCGGCACGCACCCGGCGAGTCGCCTGGCTGACAGTATTCCCGGCTGGCTGTGGGCATCCGCTCTCGTGGTGATGCTGCCGTTCCTGCTGTCGATTCTGCTGGGCAGCATGCTGCCATCCACGGATTTCGACGTGAAGGAATATCATCTCCAGGGGCCGAAGGAGTTTTATCAGAACGGGCGAATCGGCTTTCTGCCGCATAACGTCTACACCAGTTTCCCCTTTCTGACGGAGATGCTCAGCCTGCTGGCCATGGTGGTGCATGGTGACTGGATGAAAGGTGCCCTGGCCGGCAAGCTGGTGTTGTCTGCCTTTGCTCCGCTGTCGGCTCTGGGGCTGTATGCAATGGGTTCCCGCTGGCACAGTGCGGCGGCGGGCCTGCTGGCGGCCATGATTTTTCTCACCACGCCGTGGGTCTATCGGATATCGACCATCGCTTACGCGGAAGGCGGGCTCAGCTGTTACGTGCTGCTGAGCCTGGCGGCGGGCGGGTTGTGTCTGAGAGAACTTGCGGAACCATCGGCGGCGATGCGGTCCCGCGCCTGCTACACCCTGCCGCTCCTGGCCGGGCTGCTGGCGGGCAGTGGAATGGCCTGCAAATATCCGGGACTGATTTCCGCGGTCATTCCCGTGGGAGTGCTGCTGCTGGCGGGCCGCCTGCGAACGGCTGAGACGAAGATTCCACAGGAACACGCATTACAGGAGCAAACTCCGCAGGGAGATTCGCCGGCCACCATTCCACTGCGTCCTGCTGCAACCGAGCCTGTTGAAGCCGGTGCAGCCGGTTCAACCGAAAGCATCGGGAAGAAACGCTGGCGATGGCCCACCCGGGCAGACGCCTTCTACCTGCTGGCCTTTTCAGCGGGAGTACTGCTGGCGGTTGGTCCGTGGCTGCTGAAGAATCTGATCGAAACCGGGAATCCCGTGTATCCGCTGGCGTGGACTATCTTTGGCGGGGCAGACTGGGACGCGGCCCTCAATGGCCGCTGGCGGGCGGCGCACAGTCCGGCCGATTACGACGTCTGGCGTTTACTGTGGTTCTGGACGACCGATGTCACGATACGGAACGACTGGCTCAGCGCGCTGCTGTATGCCCTGGCTCCGCTGGCGTGGTTCACCCGGCGACACCGGCTGCAGGTCCGGTGGCTGTGGGGGATTCTCGGCTGGCTGTTTCTCAGCTGGTGGCTGCTGACGCACCGCCTGGACCGGTTCTGGATTCCGATGATCCCGGTCGCCGCGCTGCTGGCGGGAATCGGAGCGATGTCGTTTCGGGGGAGGCTGTGGAGTATGGCCTGCGGGACAGCCGTCGTCCTGGCCGCTCTGTTCAATCTGACGATCGTGACCTCGGGCGCGGCGGGTTACAACGCCCTGCTGATCGATCTCGATTACTCTCTCGAGTGGACAGCCCAGCGAACGGCACGAGGGGTCGCCAGCCTGAATCAGCTGGTCCCGACGGATTCACTCGTGTTGTGCGTCGGCGAAGCGCAGGTGTTTGA
>JAGQPV010000093.1 GCA_020426545.1 Planctomycetaceae bacterium | reverse complement strand
TCGTCGACTACTGGACTTATCAGTGGTCGGACCTGCTGCTGGTGACCGGGGCCCGCCTGCGGCCCAAAGCGGTCGATGCCTACTATTCCTGGATTCGCCAGCAGGTGGAACAGAACACACCGTGGGACGAGTTCGCCCGCGGCATCGTAACCGCCCGCGGCAACACCGTGGAGAACGGGGCCGTCAACTTCTTCGCCCTGCACCAGGATCCGCTGGACATGGCGGAGACCACGTCGATGGCCTTCCTCGGCATGTCAATCAACTGCGCCCGCTGCCACGATCATCCGCTCGAAAAATGGACCAACGACCAGTATTACGGATTTGCCAGCCTGTTCTCGCGGGTGCGGGGCAAGGGCTGGGGCGGAGACTTCCGCAGCGGCGATGGCGAACGCACCGTCTTCGTGGCCGATGCCGGCGAAGTCGTGCAGCCACGCACCGGTCATCCGCAGCCACCCACCCCGCTGGATGCCCCGCCGCTGGACTTTGAGTCCGACCGGGATCGCCGTGAATACCTGGCTGCCTGGCTGACTTCTCCCGAGAATCCGTATTTCACTCGGGCGATTGTCAACCGCGTGTGGGCCAGCTTCATGGGCACCGGTCTGGTGGAAGCCGTGGACGACCTGCGGCTGACCAACCCCGAAAGCAACCCTCCGCTGATGGCTGCCCTCGCCGGGTACCTGGTGGAACAGAAGTACGATCTCAAACAGCTGATGCGACTGATTCTGAACTCCGCCGCCTACCAGAGAAGCAGCACCCCGCTGCCCGGCAACCGCGACGATCAGCGGTTCTATGCCCGCTTCCCCACCCGGCGGATGTCGGCCGAAGTTCTGCTGGATGCCATGTCTCAGGTCACGGGCGTTCCCACGGAATTCACCGAGACCCGCCAGGACGGTGGCAGCATCAACAAGGTGGAAATCGCGAAAGGCACCCGGGCTCTGCAGCTGCGGGATACCAGCGTGGTCTCCCGCTTCCTCGAAACATTCGGCCGGCCCGAGCGGCTGATTACCTGCGACTGCGAACGCAGCGACGAACCCAGCATGACCCAGGTGCTGCACCTGGTGAATGGCGGCACGCTCAACGACAAACTCTCTGCCGAAGGCAACCGGATCGATACCTGGCTGGATGCCCGCGCAACCAACGAAGCCATTCTGGAAGACCTGTACCTCGCCGCACTGGCCCGACTGCCCGACGCAGCGGAAAAGAAAAACCTGCTGGCCGTGCTGCAGGAAACCGACGCCCGTATCGCGAAGCTGGCTCCCGGTGTCGAACAGGCCTTCCGCGATGCCTTCGGTCGCGTCCCCACGGAGGCCGAACGGGAACGGACACTGGCCGCCGCCGGCCGGGCCGAGAAGCGACTCGCCCTCGAAGACCTGTACTGGTCGGTGCTGACCAGCCGGGAATTCCTGTTCCAGCACTGACTTTGCTGTCTGCAGCTCCGAGTCGGTCTTGTAGGTCAGGCTGTGCCTGACGTCTTTTCGGAAACAGAGATCGCCACTATCACGAGCCCGCTGTCTGGCATGCTCAGTGACCGAATCCTTGATGAAGTGCCGAACTGCAACGTGACCGGCCTTCCGGACAGGCCTTCACACATTCCACGCATGCCAGAACTCATCTGCCACCGCCTGCCTGCCGCAAGAGGCCAATATGAACAGCGCTTGCCATCTCCCTGCCTGCCTCCCGGCGATCCTCTGCCTTGTGATGACCGCTGTTCCGGCCTGGTCTGCCGACAACCCGCCCGACTATGCGACCGATGTCTACCCTGTGCTCCGCACTTACTGCAGCGGCTGCCACAATGCCGACGAAGCCGGTGGCGAACTGCGGCTGGACGACTTCGCCCTGCTGATGAAAGGCGGGAGCCACGGCCCCGCCATTGTGCCCGGCAAGCCGGACGAAAGCCGCCTGCTGCAGCTGGTGGAACGGAAACAGAAACCCTTCATGCCGCCGGCCGACAACGAGCGACCGAAGCCGGCGGAAATTGCCATCCTGCGGGACTGGATTGCGGCCGGCGCCCAGCGGGGCACGGGAATTGTCGATCGGTTTTCTCTCGTCACGCCCGAAATCAAAGCCCGCGGCGAAGTCCGCCGGCCCATCAGTCGCATCGCCCTGCATCCAGAGGGAACACTGCTGGCCATCGCCCGTTACGGGCAGGTGGAAATAACGACGGTCAAGGACCGCAAAACAATTCAGGTCCTCGACCAGCCCGCCGGCAATGTGAACGATGTACGGTTCTCAGCTGATGGCAGCCTGCTGGTGGCTGCCGCCGGTGAGGCCGGCCTGTTCGGCGAAGCCCTGCTGTGGAGTACCAGCGACTGGAAGCTGGTCCGCACGGTTCGCGGACATAACGACAGCCTGTTTGCCGCGGTCCTGGCACCAGACGGCCAGACCCTGGCCACCGCCGGCTACGACAGTGCGATCCGACTGTGGAATGTAAAAACCGGCGAGGAACTGCATCTGCTCAAAGGGCATAACGGGCCGGTGTTCGATCTGGCCTTTCACCCGGCCGGGAAAATCCTGGCTTCAGCCAGCGGCGACCGCACCGTCAAACTGTGGAACGTGGCCACCGGCCAGCGGCTCGATACTCTCACCCAGCCCGAAAAGGACCAGTACGCGGTCGTGTTCTCCCCCGACGGGCGGTCCCTGGCCGCCAGCGGGATTGATAACCGCATCCGTGTCTGGGAACTGACCGGCGAGGGCCGGGAAGGCACCACGCTGCTCCGCTATGCCCGGTTCGCGCACAACGCACCGATTATCGAACTGGCGTACTCCGCCGATGGCAGCCGGCTGGCCACCTCCGCGGAAGACCGCACCGTCAAACTGTGGGAAGCCGGCGAGTACAACCCGCTGCGTACCCTGCCCGCACAGCCCGACTGGGCGACCGGCCTGGCCTTCTCGCCGGAAGGAGACCGGCTGTGGCTGGGCCGGCTGGATGGCTCTCTGGAAACCGCCGATGTGGGCGACATCACTGCTCCCCGCGGAGAGCAGTTCGTGGAAACGCGAAAGCCGTTCAAAATCGATCCGCGAAAGGTCCGCTCGCTCGATTCCGCCGGCCATGCCGCCGGCACGCTGGCCAGTCCCGGCCAGGCCGATTACTACCGCTTCACCCTCAAACAGGGTGAAACCCGCATCATCGAAACCAGTGCCGCCCGGAAGAAATGGCCAACCGACACCCGCATCGAAGTTCTGCATGAGGACGGCCGTCCCGTACTGCGGAAGCTGCTGCGGGCCGTGCGGGATTCGTGGATCACCTTCCGCCCGATTGATTCCAGAACAGTTGATGTCCGGGTGAAGAACTGGGAGGAAATGCAGCTCGACCAGTTCATGTACCTCGGCGGTGAAGTCTGCCGCATCTATCGCATGCCGCAGGGACCGGATTCCGGTTTCAATTTCTACCCCGTCAACGGCCAGCGGCGGAACTACTTCGACACCTCCGCCACCATACACGCGAAGGAAGATCCCGTGTACGTGGTGGTTCCACTCGAACCGGAGGCCCGCATCGTGGGGAACGGCCTGCCGGTCTTCCCGCTGTACTACCAGAACGATGACGACGGCTGGCGGAAGCTGGGCACCGATTCACGACTGCGGTTTACCGCACCCGCCGACGGAACCTGGCTGGTCCGCGTGACCGATGTCCGCGGCCTGGGCGGAGAGGAATACCGCTACGAACTCGAGGTTCGCCCCCCTGCCCCGGATTTCTCGGTGACTGTGAACGGGCTGAAGCCGGTAATCCCCGCAGCCAGCGGCCAGAAGATCAGCTTCAAGGCCGACCGGGCCGATGATTTCGCCGGGCCGATTGAAATCACGATTGATCACCTCCCGCCGGGTATCACTGCCGCCACACCGGTCACCATTCAGGCCGGCCACCACGAAGCAGAAAGTGTCCTGCGGGCCGCCCCCGATGCCACTGCCCCCACGAAGGAACAGTGGGAAGCGGTGACCGTCACCGCCCGCGCCCTGGTTGACGGCAAAGATATCGAGAAGCCCCTGGGCAACCTCGGCGAAATCAAGCTGGCCGCCGCTCCGAAGGTGCTGGTGTGGCTGGAACCCGACCCCGAGGCCAGGAACACCGATCCGGCCACTGGCGGCATCGTGATTCGCCCCGGAACCCGAACCACAGCCATCGTCCGCATCGAACGCAACGGTGCCGACGGACCGCTGCGGTTCGACGTGGAGAACCTGCCCCATGGCGTGATTGTGGCCGACCTTGGCCTGAACGGCATCACCCTGCTGCCCGGGCAGACACGCCGGGTCATTTTCCTGGAAGCCGATTCCCAGGTGCCGGAAACCACCCGGCCCATGTTTGCCATCTGCCGCAACGAAGGGAAGCAGGCCTCCGCTCCTCTGCTGCTGCATGTACGGCAGGACGCCCAGGCCCGGAACGGAAACTGAACCACCGGTTGCCCTGCGAAGAAAAGACCTGCAGCGCCGGGTGCCATGCTCCACGCTGGCGTGGGCCTGCCTGTGCAAATCTTCGGGTGGCACAGGTTATTCCGCCGGCACAATCCCCGTGTGCTTCAGCCAGGCGGCCGCCTGTGCGGGCCAGCCGGTAATCGGGGCGTCCGTCTTCCGCAGTCCGTAGCCATGCCCGCCCGCCGCATACAGGTGCAGCTCGGCTTTCACGCCGGCCTGCTTCAGGGCGGAAGCCAGCAGCAGCGAACTCTGAGCCGTCACCCCGTCATCCCACGCATGGACCAGAAACATCGGCGGGGCCGATTTCGTGACTTTCACGTCGGCGTTCAGCTTCGTTTTTGTGTCATCGGTGAGATAGGCCGGGTAAATCAACATCGCGAAATCGGGCCGGCAGCTGGTTTCATCGACCGCATCAACCGGGCTGTAAGTCCGCTCGTTCCCCTTGAGGGCCGTCAGCGCAGCAGCCTGTCCGCCGGCGGAAAACCCGCAGATGCCGATCTTCTCCGGCTGCAGCTTCAATTCATCCGCCATCGAGCGAGTCAGGCTCATGGCCCGCTGCGCATCTTCCACCGACTGAGCCCAGCGGTTTTTCCCCTCGCGGGCGGGTACGCGGTACTTCACCACCACCCCGGTTACTCCCACGGTGGTCAGCCACTCGGCGATTTCCGTGCCTTCCAGGTCGTACGCCAGAATGCGATGCCCGCCACCCGGGCAGATCACCACGGCAGCACCCGAGTTGTGCTCGGGTGCCGGCTGAAAAATCTCCAGCGTGGGCTCAAACACGTGCCCCAGGCGAATCACCCGCTTCCCCGCGACTTTGTTCCCGTCCGGTTTCGTCAGGTCGCGTTCCGGCTCGGGGGTGCGTGTTTCGTTGGGCGGCGTGCCCGGCCACAGCTTCACGGTGCGGGACGTCACGGCCTTCCCATCCGCAGCGAAGGCGGGTGCAGTCAGCGAGGTCACGGCGAACAACCCGGCCAGCGCGGCCAGCGCGGCCGCCAGACGACGACAATTCAACGAGCGATTACGAAGCATAATGCGGTTCCTGCCGAGTTTCCGGTTGCGGGGATTGTTCGTGGCTAAATAAGTCAGCGGCTGATGCAGTACGTTGCACGACGGCGGCTCAGCGATCGATGCTCCGCCCTTTGTCGCGGATTTCCTGCAGGCGGGCTGTCAGCTGTTCGACGACTTCGGGATGCGCCTTCGCCAGATCGGTGGTTTCAGCAGGATCAGCGGTCATGTCGAACAGCTGGTAGGGCTTCCCGAATGGCTCGCCCCGCGGCGCTTCGCGGCCTCCGGAACCGTTCCCCAGCACGAGCTTCCACTTCCCCTCGCGAATGGCAAACATGCCGGCCACCGAATGATGCACCACCGGCGCACCCCGTTCGGTACTGTTGCCCTGCAGCAGCGGCAGCAGCGAGGCACTGTCCTCCGCCGCGTCACCGTCAATCTCCGCCCCGGTAATCGCCGCACAGGTGGCATACAGATCCGTCAGGCACACGGTGGTTTCGCAGCGTGATTTCTCCGCCACCTGCCCCGGCCAGCGGACCAGCAGAGGAACATGGTGCCCGGCCTCCCAGATGTCGGCCTTGGTGCCGCGGAAAGGCCCGTTCGAGCGGTGCCGGTCCGCCCGGAACCCCTGCACCAGCGAGTCGTCCGCGTGGTCGCGGCGGTCGTCGGTAAACGAATACATGTAGGAACCATTGTCGGAGGAGAACATCACCACCGTACTGTCCGCTGCACCGGCATCCTCCAGCGACTTCAGCACCCGGCCAGTCGTCGCATCGACCTGGGCCACAAAGTCGCCATATTCGCCCAGGCCCGTCGTTCCCCGAAACCGCTCGTGCGGCTGCGCCGGCTTGTGCGGGGCGGTCAGCGGGAGATACAGAAAGAACGGTTTGTCACCCGCCGCAGCAGATGTGATGAACGCAGTGGCCTCGTCGGCCAGCCGGTCGAGCACGCCATCAATCACAAAGTCCTCTGCCCGCGGCCCCTGCCGAACAAAGTGCGGGAACCGCACCGCTGGCTGCTGGAGCGTGGGCTGCATGGTGAAGCGGTTATTCTTCACATACACATACGGGGCCATATCCAGCGAGGCCGAAACGAGAAAGCAGCGGTCAAAACCGTGCTGCAGCGGGCCATCGGTAATTTCCCCGCCAAAGTCCACACCCGGGTCGCCGTCCCAGCGGGCCCCGTCAGTCTGTTTGCCATCTTTCATCGGCAGAGCCATGCCCAGGTGCCACTTGCCAATGGCCGCTGTCTGGTATCCCTGCTTCCGCAACATGCCGGCAATAGTCTGGCGCCCGGGTTCCAGCAGGGGCGGGCTGTAACCGCCCAGCACGCCCTTCTTCAGCTTCGACCGCCAGCAGTAGCGGCCCGTCAGCAGCGCGTACCGCGTGGGCGTGCATACGGCTGAAGGTGTATGCGCATCGGTGAATGTCATGCCTCCCGCAGCCAGCCGGTCGAGGTGGGGTGTGGGGAGTTTCGAATCGGGATTCATCGCCCGTACATCGCCATAGCCCAGGTCGTCCGCCAGGATGATGACAATATTGGGCCGGCCAGGTTTCGCCACCGCGGCAGTCGGCGAGCCGGCGGCATTCGCCGGGCCGGCCGCTTCAGCCAGGCCCGGCCAGAGAACCACAGACAACAGCAGGACAAGGCGATTCATCGTGCAGGCTCCGCGAAAGATTCCACAGGTGCCGATTCGGAAAATCGGCTGAGCAGCAGAGGTCCGGTCACGGTCCATCATGCCCCCTGCCGGGTGATTGGACAACCGGTGCGCGTTCCACGTATTGTGAACGGGCTTCCTGTTTATCGAAAGCCGCAGCCATGCCCCACTTCCGGCGGTTCCTGTTCTTCCTGCTGCTGATGGCCCCCGGCCTGCTGCCCGTGCTGACGGGAGCGGCAGGCACCCCTGCTGACACCTCTTCCGCAGAGTCTTCTTCTGAGGGCACGTCATCCGCGGGCATCAGCGGCACGGTGCTCTACGAAGCCAGCCCCGAGCTGCCCTGGCGTTATGCCCGCTACTATGTGAACAGGAAGGGCCAGCTGGCCGAAGCCGTAGTGGTCCTCACCCGCCGCTCCGGCGGCCGAATCCGCACGTCCCCGGCCCCCGAACACGAATCCGTCACGCACGAAATGGGCCAGAAAGATTTCCGGTTCGACCCGGAAACACTGGTCATTCGGGAAGGTGACCGGGTACGGTTTACCAATGCCGACCAGCAGCTGCACAACGTCCAGACGAGCGACCTGCTCCCTTTTAATGTCAACACGCCACCAGAGGGCAAAGGCCATGTGCAGCTGTTTCCCAAAGCCGGGGGAACCCGCCGGCCCGTTCGCCTGGGCTGTGTGTTTCACAGTAACATGCGGGCGTGGATTTACGTGTTCGATCACCCTTACTGCGCGTTGACCGGCCCCGATGGCAGCTTCCACCTGAAGCATGTCCCCCCGGGCGAATATCGACTGACGGTGGTTCACCCCGCCGGCCAGCTTTCTCACAGCACCGATGTGACAGTCGAGGACGGAGCGGTCACCCGCTCCACGTTGACTCTCACTCCCGACGACCTGACCAACCGGAAGGGGAAATCATGACCAGCCTTTCTCGACGCGACCTGCTCAAAGCCGGCTCCGCCTCCGCAGCCTTTGCCCTCGCCCAGCTGATCTCACCGGACTTTGTGTTTCCGGCGGAAGGGGAAGGCGAAGAACCCGTGCCGTTCCTCAATATGCCCCGCGCCCGGCCGGGCAGCCTCGACTGGGAAACTCTCGACAGCTGGACCACCCCGCAGGACCAGGTCTTTAATGTTTCGCACTACGGTGTGCCCGAAGTCGCCGCCGACAGCTACGAGCTGGAAGTTACCGGTCTGGTCAAACAGCCCCTCAAGCTGACACTGGACGAGCTGAAAGCCCGCACGAAACGCGAACAGCTGATGACGCTGGAGTGTGCCGGCAACGGGGCCTCAAAGGGCTTCATTGGCGCGGTTTACAACAGTAAGTGGGAAGGCACTTCGCTCCGCCCGCTGCTGGAGGAAGCCGGCATTCAGCCGGGAGCGAAAGAGATTGTGTTCATCGGGCACGATACGAACGAAGAAACCCTGCGGAAAGGCACCCGCCGCGAACTGAAAATTACCGTGCCCTTCGGTCGCAGCATGTCCCTCGACGACATGATCGCCAAAGACCCGCTGATCGCCTGGAACCGCAACGGCGAGCCGCTGACGAAACCCAACGGTTCACCCGTCCGGCTGATTGTGCCCGGCTGGTACGGCATCGCCAATGTGAAGTGGCTCCGGCGGATCGAGGTTCGCGATACCCGCTACATGGGCAAGTACATGGGGCGGGAATATGTCACGGTTCGCGGTGAACGGCGGGACGGCGAAGTCGTCTTCGTGGAGACCTCCATCTCCGCCATGAATCTCAAATCGATGATTGCCCGCATCACCCGCCAGGCAACTACCGACAAGGGCATTCCCACGAAGGCTTACGGGGCCGTGTGGGGCGATGGCACTCCCATTAAGCAGGTGGAAGTCCAGGTGGATGGTGGCGACTGGCAGCCGGCGACTCTCGATAAAGAGCCGCGGGCCGAGTTCTGCTGGACGTTCTTCTCGATCGATCTGGGCCATCTGAAACCGGGCAAACACACGGTGGTGTCCCGGGCGACCGATGAGAAAGGCCGCGTGCAGCCCACTGCCGAAGATGATGTCATCGCGCTGAAGGAAACCTACTGGGAAGCCTTCCAGCAGTGGCCCCGCGAGATTGAACTCGAAGCCTGAACCGCCGAGGCTCCACCTCTCCCGGTGTTTTCCGCGAAATGGAACGGTGCCGGCGCAGCACACGGCCCGCCGCAAAGACGAAAGTCTCTACGGCGGGCCAGTGGTGTCGGCCAGGTTCAGGATGCAGTTGCCTCGAATGTCGGCCGACTCCGCCTCGCTCTGTGCCTCCAGCCACTGAGGAGCATTCCTGCAGTTCCTCGCGGCGGCCAACAATCAGCGTGAGCGAAACCCGCCGGACCGCGAAGCCCGGTTGCGGTTTCCCCCGCTGCGGTTGTTCTGGTTTCCGCCAAGGCTGTAGATCACCGTATCGCTGCTGCCGTGCGACACACTCGGCCGATGGTGGCCGGAACCATGGGACTGCGGTGCGTGGTTGTAGATCACCGTGTCACTGCTGCCGTGCGACACACTCGGCGGGTGGAAGCCGGAACCGTGCGACTGCGGCACGTGGTTGTAGATCACCGTATCACTGCTGCCGTGCGAGACACCCGGGACATGATGACCGGGGTAATGCACTCCCGAGTGATGACTGCCCGGATAATGCGTGACCGTATCACGGGTCAGCCGGCCATGCGGTTTTCCGTTGGTGGTCCACGTCGGCCCGTGTTCACGCACCAGCCGGCCATACTGATCGCGGAAATAACGGTCCACGTAGCGGTAGGAACCCGGGTCCATGTAGTTCCGGTCATAATCCAGAGCGCTGAGCCGCACGCGGGTCCGGTCCGTCTGAATATGGTGATGATCGGAGAACGGATTGTAGCTGTGAGACTGGGACACCGATCCGCCGATCACCGGATTGCCCGCTTCCGCCGGAGCAGCGAAGAAGAGACCCGCACACAGAACCATCCCGCTGAATGCCGCCTGTCGTACCGCCATTGTCCTGCCCCCCGGGCGAAATGCCCTGTTCAATTTGAATCGTTCTGATCCACCCGCTGACAGCGAGTGAAGTGAGTCATCACGTTGACTCTGCTGACAGGACACTGCAGACGCACAGGAAGTGCCAATTACCGGCAGATTCCGCTGATTTAACGCAACCATATACCATAAAACCGATTACAACGAATCTATTTTTCCGGCCTGATCGCAAACCTTCCGCCAGACCGTCTCAAACCCGCACACTGCGCAGTCATTATGAGTGCGCCGATCCGACTCCCGACGATGTCAATCTCACTCCGCGGCCAGGCCCCCGCAGGGCATTCTCCAGCGGGCCGCTCGCCCTCTCCGGCTGGCCCGGGTATCGTGTGAACAGCTGTGCCCGGGAGAATTCTCTCCTGTGCGGCGGCCGCCCGGTGCCGCTGACTCCGTACCCCATCCATTCCCGCTGAAACTCCGAATCACGAGGCAGCCGAATGACAACCCCCGTTCTCCGCTCTGCGCCCTGCCCTGCCCGGCGGTCTACCCTGCTGGCAGCACTGCTGACCCTGCTGCTCGTTCCGGCTGCGCGGGCGGAACGGGATCCCATCCGGCTGACGCACGGGCCGATGCTGGGCCGGCCTTCCGCGCATTCGGTCACCGTCTGGGCCCGCACTTCCGATCCCGGCGAATTCGCGGTGCGGTACGGCACCAGCCCGAACCAGCTCGATCAGCTCAGCCGGCCCGGTATGACGATCATCGGACACGACAACACCGGCACGGTGCAGCTGCAGAACCTTCAGTCGGATACACAGTATTACTATCAGGTCGAGGTGAACGGGCGGTTGCACGGGCTGCCGGGCCGCTTCCGCACGCTGCCTGATGCCGCCGACACCCGCAATGCGGAATATAATCCCGCAGGGCTGTTTAACTATCGGTTTCAGATTGGCTCCTGTGCAAACCAGAACCCGCTGCATGGCATCGGCCACCAGACGCCCACTTATGAAGTACTGAACCGCGACTGGGCCGATAAAGTTCATTTCCATGTCATGAACGGCGACTGGATGTATGAGGAGCTGCGGGAGTTCTCTCCGGAAGCCTGGCGACTGACCCAGGGGCTGGAGAAGTATCCCCGCTCGGTCGAGGTGATGCCCAGCATTGTCGGCGTGTGGGAGAACTACAAACTGTATCTCAGCCGGGGCGTCGAACTGGCTCGCTGGCATCGTAACATGCCCAGTCTGTTTACCTTCGATGACCACGAACTTGTCAACGACATCTGGGGATCTTCCGAAGCCGGCCGGCGGCATCGCCGCACGGTCTTCCGCGATATCGGCACCAGTGCCTGGGACCATTACCTCGGCTGGGCCAATCCCATGGAACATGGCCTGCCCGTGCACTATGGCCGCGGGAAGCTGAAGGCCGGCAGCGACCTGCTGTTGGATCCTGAAACCGACTTCACGAAGCTCCCGCTGGAGAAAATGCTGAATCTGCATGTCCACTGGGGCACGCCGGAAGCCGGCCAGAACGACCTGAAGTACGACAACGACGAAGGCAACCCGAACTCGTACGTTTACGACATTAAGGAAGTCGTCGGCCCGCACACCTTGCGTCTACACATGCCGGCCAAGAAAGACGATACCGTCAGTTATTCCATCGGCCGGCCCAGTTATGGCAGCTTCCGGGTTTCCAACTGTGAATTCTTCCTGCTCGATACCCGCGGCGACCGCGACATGCACGACGTCCGCCAGCGGGACAAGCCCGGCGTCTCCATGCTGGGCCAGCCGCAGCGGGAATGGCTGCTCAAGTCGATGAAGGACAGCGACGCCGAATTCTTCTTTGTCATTTCCTCGGTACCGTTCATGATTCCGCACACCGGGGCCGGCGGTTTTGAATTTGATGAGGCCAATAAAGAGGAAGCCTGGACCGGATTCTTTGACGAACGGGAAATGCTGATTAACGCGTGGGATAAACTGGATAAGAAAGTCTTTGTAATGACGGGCGATCTGCATAACAGCTTCGCCATCAAAGTGACGGATGATATCTGGGAGTTCTGCTGCGGCCCGCATAACAGCATTAACCATGTGCCCGCCCTCGACGAGAGCGACCGCCCGGCCACGGGCCGCTTCAAGTTCGGCCCCCGGGAATGCGATATCCGCTGGAGTACCTACATCCTGCCCGACCTGCCCCGCCTCGAACGGGCTTACCCGCATTTCTGCGTGGTCCAGGTGAACAACGTGTTCAACATGCCACAGAAGCTGGGCGGAAAGCGGTGGGTGAAGTTCCCTCACCCGCAGGTCATCTTCCAGTATTTCGATGGCCGCACGGGCGAGCTGAAATACGCGGAAGCTGTCTCCACCGACCGCAAATGAACACCACAGCCGGCAGTGCCAGGACAGCCCTGCACTGGACAGTCTCCGTCCGACCCTGCTCCAATGGGAGAACCCTGAAATTCCGTCTGTGGCCGGCCCCGGAAGGGGCAGCCATCAGATTCTGACCCGAAGTGGCAGAGGTCTATCGATGAAGTCGCCCGTGCCGGCAGCTGTGTCCCCGTGGATTGTTCCGCTGCAGCTGGCTCTTTCTTCGCTGGTGGCCTTCAGCCTGGCTGTTGCCGCGGGAGAACAGCCGGCATCCGCCGCGGAAGGAACGGCGACTTCTCCCCCGGCTGACGCCACTGACCGGGCTGCTGTCACAGACAGACTGCAGTTCAACCGCGATATCCGCCCGATTCTCTCCGACCGCTGCTATGCCTGCCACGGTCCGGATTCCGGCAGTCGGGAAGCCGATCTCCGGCTCGATCTCCGCCAGGCAGCCATTGCCGATCGCGATGGTTCCCCCGCCATCGTGCCGGGGCAGCCCGCTGGCAGCCTGCTGGTGCAGCGTATTATCGCCGAAGACCAACACGAGCGGATGCCGCCACCGGGCTCCGGAAAGCCGCTGACTGCGACCCAGATTCAGACGCTCCGCCGCTGGATCGCCGAAGGGGCCGAGTACGAAGATCACTGGTCGTTCATCGCTCCCCGCCGGCCGGTTCCGCCTTCGGTGGAAGACATGGGCCGGGTGAATAACCCCATCGACCAGTTTGTACTGGCTCGACTGAAACCGGAGGGCTGGCAGCCGTCTCCCCGGGCGGACCGCACCACGCTGATCCGCCGGGTTTCGCTCGACCTGACCGGCCAGCCGCCCTCGCTGGATGAGGTCGATGCGTTCCTCGCCGACGACCGGCCGGGAGCCTTCGAACGCGTGGTGGACCGGCTGCTGGCTTCCCCCCGCTATGGCGAACGGATGGCCGTCGACTGGCTCGATGCAGCCCGCTACGCCGATACGCACGGCTACTTCTCCGATGAAGAACGGCCGATGTGGCGCTGGCGGGACT
>JAGQPV010000938.1 GCA_020426545.1 Planctomycetaceae bacterium | reverse complement strand
GACAGCGCAGTCGCCCGGACCAGAACTCCGGTCGTGCTTTTGCTGGTCGCTGTTTCCGTTGCAATCGCCATACCGGGAAAATGATCACGCCGGGAGAGCCAGGTCACGCGGAGGCAGCGCGGGCAGAGCCAGCTGAGCCACAGCTGTGAGTCGATCTGCCATTCCGGATTCTTCTGGACAGGGCTGCTCTGCGGGTTCCTGGCCGGCCGGAATTCCGGGGAGATGAACAGAGGGAAACCCATTGTTGACGCTCCCTGCCGCTGCCGATATGATCACCACGGATAGGCGGTTGTTGATGCATTCGCGACCCGCTCGCCGGCGACTCATTCATGGTTGAGGAGCTGCCCGGGCAGAGCAGGTAAACAGCCGGGCCCCGGGCTGGTCGGTGCGCAACCGCCAGCGGCCACTGATGTGCCTTGAGACTGATGACAGTAAAGGATGCCTGATGAATTTTCGGACCAGCGGGTTCTGTGATGGTGTCTCTCGCCGTGGACTGATTCAGGCCGGGATCGGCGGACTGTTCGGCCTGTCGATGCCGCAGCTGCTTCGGCTGCGGCAGGCGGCGGCTGCCGGGAACTCCCCCTCATCGACTTCTGTCATCTTTGTGGAACTGGCGGGCGGGCCGACACAGCACGAGACATACGACCCCAAGCCGGCTGCTCCCGCGGAGTATCGTGGTCCGCTGGGAACCGTTGCCACGAAACTGTCTGGCGTGCACTTCAGCGAGCTGATGCAGCAGCAGGCCGCCGTGGCCGACAAGCTGGCGGTGATTCGTTCGATTCACCACAACTCGGGCAGCCACGGCACCAGCGCCCACCTGACGCAGACCGGCTACTACCTGCGTGATCCCCGCAGTCCTGATAACGACATGCCGTGCGTTGGTTCTTATACGGCCCGGTTGCGTGGGGCCAACGCGGAAGGGGTGCCGGCCTTTGTTTCGATTCCCCAGAGTATGCGGTTCGGCCGGGCCGGGTGGCTGGGCAAAGGTTTCAACCCGTTCTCCACGGGAATCAATGCGGATCGCGACAAGTTTGAAGTCCCCAACCTGACGTTGCTCCGCGGGCTGACGCAGGACCGCCTCGAAGATCGGCGTTCGCTGCTCAAAGGGTTCGATTCGGCCCGCCGGCTGGTTGATAACGAAGGCGTGGCCGAGGCGATCGACGAGTTCACCTCGCAGGCTTTCGAAATGGTCACCGGAGATGCGGCCCGCGAGGCATTTGATATTGAGCAGGAAGATCCCCGGTTGCGGGAGAAGTACGGTCGCAATTCGATTGGCCAGAATCTGCTGCTGGCCCGGCGACTGGTGGAACGGGGCGTCACTTTTGTGACGATTCGCGCGAATTCGCTTGGTTCCTGGGATGATCACAACAAGATTAAAGACCGCATGCGGAAGAAGGGCCCCGGCCTCGACCAGGGTGTGGCGGCGCTGATTACGGATCTGCATACCCGCGGAATGCAGGAGGACGTGCTGATTGTGGTGATGGGAGAATTCGGCAGAACGCCCCGCGTGAACCGCAACGCAGGCCGCGATCACTGGGGCCGCGTGATGAGTGTGCTGCTGTCCGGCGGAAATCTGAAGATGGGCCAGGTCATTGGTTCGTCCGATTCCAACGGTGCAGTGCCGAATTCCAGACCGTATCGCCCGGAAAATGTGCTGGCCCATGTGTACCGCCACCTGGGGATTGATCCCTCTCAGACTTTCCTCGACAACTCGGGGCGTCCGCGTTATCTGCTGGAACGCCGTGAGTTGATTTCCGAGCTGGTCTGACAGGGACCGTTTGCTTGTCAGTTTGCATGCCT
>JAGQPV010000937.1 GCA_020426545.1 Planctomycetaceae bacterium | reverse complement strand
CCACGGCAGCCTGCGGGAACTGCAGACGGGCCGCGCCCCTTCATACGGCACGACATTCAAGGCCGCCTGGGGTGAAGACGGCAACCTGTACTTTGCCATCCGCTGCGATGAACCGGCCGGCGGGAAGCTGAACATCGGCACGACACGCAGGGAAGACCAGGCCATCTGGTATGGCGATGTGGTGGAGATTCTGCTGGAAACGGACTCGCATTCCTATTACCAGCTGGCGGTGAACCCCGCGGGAGCACTGATCGACCTGGACCGGGGTGCCGCCCGCAGTGCGTGGTTCGGCTGGGATTCTCAGGCCGAGGTCGCCACACAGATTGCCGACGATCACTGGACGGTCGAAATCCGCATTCCCGTGGTGCAGGATGAGAACGACCCGCTGCACCAGGTGGTGGGCCGCAAACCGTCCAGCAGCCTGCCGTGGCATTTTAATGTCTGCCGGCAGCGAATTCGCGATAACGGGTCGGAGCTGTCGGCCTTCTCGCCCACCGGCACCAGTGCCTTTCACAAGACACTCAAGTTCGGCCAGCTGTACGAAGGCCGCTCGCACCGGTTTGACCACGCGGACGATGAAGTCGATTTTCTGTCGCAGAGCCGCGAGGCCGCACAGTTGAGACGGCAGGGCAAACTGGATGAAGCCCTCGCCGCCTGGACCAGCCTCGCCAGCGGAGAGTTGCCCGACCTCAAACTGACTGATCTGCAGAAGTCCTTCGCCCTCGAGCAGGCCGCCGAGTGTGCCCGCTCGCTGCGGCAGCCGGACCGTGCCGCCGAACTGGCGGAAGCGGCTCCGCTGGCAGCCGTGGCGAAGACCATCCGCATGGAGAACCTGCTGGCCCAGCGGAAGCTGACGGAACTGTTCGAACAGTTCGGCGAGGAAGATTTCTCCGCCTGGCCCTTCTGGAAGGCGGGCGAAGGATACGCCCTGCGGGGTCAGGCCCACAGCCTGGCCGGCCAGGGCAAGCAGGCCGAAGCCGACTTTCTCCAGGCCCTCGAACTGACCACCGACCGGCAGGCCCGCGATAATCTCTGGCTGGCGACCGGCGCAAACCGGTACCACAACCTGAAGGATGCCGAACAGGCCCTGGCCGCTTACCGGCACATTGTTGAGCGGGCGAAGAACAACTTCGGTGCCACGGCCTTTCGTGCCGTGCAGCACACGGCCAGCATTCTCAGAGAGCAGAAGAAGTACGACGAATCGCTGGCGACGCTGCACATTTACGAGCTGCCCGAACTGCGGGGCTACTGGCGGGGTGCCCTGTATCGCACTCTGGCCGACACCCTCAAAGCGGCCGGAAAGCAGAAAGATGCGGAAGCTGCCTACGGCGAAGTTCTCAAGGAGAAAGGTTCCAGCAAATCCGACCGCCAGGCTGCGGAGGAGGCCCTGAAAGCAGGCGCCAACTGAACCGGCCGCCTCACCGGGCCGGAGTGCTGTGGACCTCTCCCCCGGAACGCATTACTCTTTACTGATGAGAAATGAATGAACGACCGTCGCCCACCGCGCTCTGCTGCGCCGGTGAAGCGCGTGAAGCGACGGTCCGGCCCGGCTGCGGCCGGCTCCCGCCTGCAGAACCCGCTGGAGAGTCACCTTGCCCCACTCGGCCAACACGCACAGCTGCAGCGAGTTTCGTGAACTGACCCGTCGCCAGGCTCTCCTTTCGGGAGCGCTGGGCCTCTCGCTGCCGGCACTGCTGGCGGTGCGGTCCCGGGCTGCGGACACCCGGGCAGCTTCTCCGGGCGGCACCTTCGGCCGGGCGAAGCGGGCGATCATTCTGTACCTGCATGGCGGACACCCGCAGCAGGAGA
>JAGQPV010000936.1 GCA_020426545.1 Planctomycetaceae bacterium | reverse complement strand
TGGCTTCTGTTCCGGCTTCCTGATTGTGCCGCTTCAGGGCTTTGTCGAGGCGGCCGGCTTTGGCTTTCGACAGGCCCATGCCAGTGGTGGCATCCTTCATGTAGGTTTCGCAGGCGACGGGCGAACCATCGGTCACCAGCCGCAGCAGGGCCACGGTGATGTGATCGAGCCGGAAGCGGGATTTGCAGCCGCGGCAGTCGACCATCCAGTCGTGGAACAGGTCGTAATGGCCGGAGCATTTCCAGACCTGCGGGTGCATGACGATCGAGGATTCGATGCCGCACATGGAGAACGACTGCGGCGCGCCGGCGGGAACGGACAGTTCGTTATGCCGGGTGACCATATCGTGGTACCAGGCATCCCGCACGTTGCGTTTGAGTTCGGTGCCGAGCGGGCCGTAATCCCAGAAGCCCTGAATTCCGCCGTAAATTTCCGACGACTGAAAAACGAACCCCCGCCGCTTGCACAGCGAAACGATTGAATCCATGTTCTTCTTCACGGGTGAACTCCTGCCTGGGCCACTGTTGGAACGGAGGCTGCTGAGGCGATTATTACGAAGGTGGTTTGAAGGCAGCCATCCGGTGAATGGCTGCGGAATGAATGGGTACGACGGCCGAAGGACCGGCTGTGCTGCTGAGTCATTCGCCAGAGACAGCGGGCCGGGCCGGCAATGAGTCGACCTGCCTGCTTTCCGTGCGGGGCTGACATTCAGGCGAGGGTCAGTTCTCCGGTTGTATGATTCCACTCGGGCAGTACGGATGTTGTATCGACCCGGGCAGCGGTGATGATATCGGCCTCCTGCCCGGCAGCCAGCAGGTTGCGTCCGCCCAGCGACTGGCGGAGTTCCCGGGACAGGCTGTCTGCTCCCGCGGTGGTGACCTGCTGATACCAGCTGGCGGCCATGCGGGCGCAGTCATTGGTTTCGAGTGGCTGAGCCGACCGGCTGGCCGCGGCGGAGATGATGGCCCCGGCACACAGGACATCTTCCCCGGTGATGACACCTTTCGTTCCGGAGCAGATGATGTGCACCGGACGCTGTTCTCCGAGAATGGATTCCACCACGGCGGAAAGGTTCGCCAGGGCTGCGGTGATGACGCGTTCGGCCGTGGCGGCCTTGCGGATGGCGGTGGTTCCATTGGTGGTGGACATCACCACGATTCGGCCCTGAACCCGCTCGCGGGTGTAGTCCGCGGGGGAGTTTCCGAGGTCGAAGCCGGAGATTCGCACGCAGTTGCGTTCGCCGCCAAGGAGTGCCTGACCCTGCGGAAAGCGGGACGCTGCCTGGAGGGCTTCCTCGATTTCGGCACAGGGAATCACGGCCCGGGCCCCGGCTGCCAGGGCATGGCTGATGGTGGTTGTTGCCCGGAACAGGTCAATCACCACGGCGCAGCTGCCAGCCAGCCCGTCAGACGGGATGAGTGCAGGCAGCAGATGGGCCGAAATCCTGAGTGTCATGCCCGAGATCATAGGCCGGAGGCATCCGGCCAACAAGCCAGCCACCGGCCGGTGAAAGAGCTGGCAAGCTGCCTGTTCTGGCCACTTTGCGGCAGCGCCCGGCCGCTGGAGATGGCAGCCGGGCGGAAGTGTCGAAACAGGCCTGCCGGCTTCTCTGTCGCACAGGGGAAGCGGCAGGAAAAAACGGGGCTGGTCAGCGGGGAGTGGCTGCTGTGGACTGCTGTTTCACATGCTGGAGGATGAATTCGAGGAAAGCATCCTTCACGTGCTGCGGCGCAGCGTGGCCCATGCCGATTTCGTTGAGCACCTTCTTTCGGCCCTTCAGCTGATTGAAGGCCGCGTAGTCGGGGGGGGG
>JAGQPV010000935.1 GCA_020426545.1 Planctomycetaceae bacterium | reverse complement strand
AGATCTTCAAACCGCACATCCACCCGCACCTGCAGCCGTTCCGGTTCGTACATGGTGACCACCGTCGTGCCATCGCGGCTGCCATCACTCCCGCCGGCCTTGTCACTCATCAACCGGGCTCCGGGTTCGGTCACCAGGTCGAGAATCCGTCCTTTCACCGGGGCCACAATCTTCATTCGCGACAGCCGCAGCTCAGCCGCATCCACCACCGATTGCGCTTTCGCCACCGAAGCCATCGCCCCGGCCACATCGGCCACGGCTTCGTCCAGGGCCTGCTGTTCATCGGACTTCAGTCGCAGCAGCTCCCGCAGGGCCTGCACCCGCCGCTGCAGTGCATCCCGTTCGGCTGTCAGCTGCGGTCGGATTCGATCCAGCCGGCTGACTTCGGCCCGGGCGGTTTCCAGTTCGCTCAGCGAGCGGTCGAAGTCGTTCTTCGTTGAGGCAGCCCGTGTGCCCAGCGCCTCTGTCCGCAGGTGGTCCTGTTCGGCATACCTCCGCTGGGCCGCCGCAGCCGCCTGCAGACTGGGATGAGCGGCCACCTGGCCTTCACTTTTCGCCAGCATCGTTTCGGCTTCGGCCACGCGGGCTTCCAGATGCACGGGAAACTCCAGCCGGGTCTGCGCGGCCCGCTGCCGCGCGCGGGCCCGCTCCACTTCTGCCTGTTTCAGCTGCAGTTCCGCCCGTGCCGTGGCCAGGGCGATCTCTGCATCTTCATCGACCAGGTACGCAATCGGTTCGCCCTGTTCCACCAGCTGGTCTTCCACCACCAGCAACCGCTCGACGACTCCCGGTTCAAGGGCCGCCACGCGAATGGCTGTCGGCCGAGGTTCGATCCAGCCCGCCGCACGGAACAGCGGCGCCCCTTCCCTCCGCACCGTGGAACGGGTGACTTCCACGGGAATCACCGTCACCGCGGTCCGCGTCAGAAACATGTCCTGCGAGGCCCAGCCCAGCAGGCCCAGGAAACCCAGCAGCAGCGCGACAGGCAGCACGATCCGCGAACCCCACCGTGCCGGCGGACCGATATTCTCGGCGGTGCCGGCGGCGGTGCCACGGTCGATGGCCAGTTCTCTCAGATCGACGGTGCCTGCCATACTGCTGCTTCTCGGTATTCAGGGAGCGTGTCGGGATAGGTCCGCAGAACAAAGGAACTGCTCAGTTCGCCGGAGCCGCTTCCTCCGCGGGCTGCTGGCCTTCCGCAGCCGGCTTCTCCGCATCGTCCTGCCTGTCCTTCTCGCCGTGCCCGCTTTCGTGGTCATGCTCGTGGTCGTGGCTGTGCCCGTGCTCGCCGTCGCCCTTCTTCTCGCCCGTGTGGCCGCTGCCGGGTTTCACGTACAGTTTGCTGGCCAGCACCGTCAGGTTGCCGGCTTCGTCCCGCTGGGCTTTCCCGGTGACATACACCGTGCTCAGTTCGGTCACGTTGAGCAGTTCTTTCGCGTTGGCCATCACGGGCTCGCCGCTGTCATCGACCAGCTGCACCAGGGCCGAACCTGCTCCCACATCCGATTCGCAGCAGTAATCCCACGGTGTGGGGCACTTGTCGCCGGGAATGTCGCTGCAGGCCCGCAGGCTGGAATCGACAATCGTGAACGCGGCCATTCCGTCGATCCACGGATCGATCTTTCCGCCAATCCGGCCGACGAGCGTCACTTCGTCGCCATCCTTCACGGTCTCCTTCGCCGCGACAATTTCGCTGGCCCCTTCCGGAGCACTGGCCAGCAGGTACTGCGCTCCATCGGTGCCCACGCTGGCCTGTGGCTCGGCTGTCTGCCCGCTGCAGCCCGCCAGCATCAGTCCCAGACCCACACCGGCC
>JAGQPV010000934.1 GCA_020426545.1 Planctomycetaceae bacterium | reverse complement strand
GGGAAACCCACCGTGGTGGCCCCGGCGGCAATCGCGGTCTGATAGCACTCGCACAAAAAGTCCGGTTCCGTGCGGCTGGCATCTTCCGGGCTGAAGGCTACAATCTGAAACTTCGAAGCGGCGTACCGCACCGTATGATCAATCAGCTCCAGAATCTGCGGGCGGTTCTTCCGCAGTTTGTGCTGCCGGTGCAGCGGGCTGGTTCCACAGAACAGGCTGACGCCCTTCTTATGCGGCGGGTGCCCGTCAAGTGCCCGCTCGGCCGCGTCCACATCACTGGCAATCGTGCGGCACAGCGAGGTCAGCACCGGCTTGCGGATCACATTGACCATCAGCCGCATGGCCTCCACATCGGCCTCCGACGAAGCCGCAAACCCGGCGTCAATCGAATGCACGCCCAGCTGCTCCAGGGCCATTGCAATCTGCAGTTTGTCCTGCGGATCGAGCGTGGCGCCCGGCATCTGCTCGCCGTCGCGGAGTGTCGTATCGCTGAACAGAACCACGCCGGACCGGCGATGATGGCTGATGACCATGCGTTTCACCACATTGCCGACGATTCCCATCACCTGCTGCAGGATCGTTTGTGTCGGCACCTTTTCGGCCTTACCTGCTGAGCGCCACAACCTGTTTTCCTCCCGCGGACTGGTGCGGCGAATGGGCCGCATTCCGGTTCGCGGTGCACAGGCAGACGCGGAAACTCCAGCTTGCTGCCCCGCCGGCGAGCAGCCCGCGGCTGCTTCAGTTTCCGGAAGGGGCGGGAAGCATAGCGAAAACCCGAAAGTGCGCCTTGAGCAAACTGGCCCCGTTTCCGCGGCGGAAATGCGTGGAATTTCTTTCGCCAGGATTCGGGTTTCTGCAGATGGCAACTGCTGCTACACTCCGCCGCCCATTTCGTCTGCCTGCAGCATCAGCAGGCACTGCAGTGCCGCGCACTGCTTCATCATGCACTGTTTTCAGCAAGGAAGCTGGCTCATGCTGGGAGTCGAACTGACACCGGACCGCTATCTCCAGCGGTGTGCCGTCGAGTTTGCCAAGCTCGATCTGTCACCCTTCGAGCGGCTCTCGTCCGATATTTACCAGGCGTACAGCGATGGCCGGTTTGTCTTCATCTGCGGGAACGGGGGCAGCGGTTCCAACGCCTCCCATCTCTGCGAAGACCTGGGGAAGAGTTCGCTCGACCCGAAGGACTTCACCAACGATGACGTCAAACGGCTCAAAGTCCTCAGCCTGACCGACAACACCCCCTACATTCTGGCCTGGGGCAACGATGAAGGTTTCGACCGCATCTTTGTCGAACAGCTGAAGAACCTGGCCTCGCCGGGCGACATGCTGATCGCCATCAGCGGCAGCGGCAACAGCCCGAACATTCTCAACGCGGTCGAGTGGGCCGGTCGTCACGAGGTGAAGACCTGGGGCATTACCGGTTACACCGGTGGCCAGCTGCAGAAAGACGCCGACGACTGCCTGCACGTGCCCCTGCACGATATGGGCATGGTGGAATCCATCCACCTGCTGGCCTTCCACTGGGTGCTGAACGATGTGTATGCCCGCATCAACCGCGTGGGCCGTCACCAGGGCACCGGAGAAGCCGACACCAAACGCGACGCCGCCTGAACGGCAACGCCGCCCCTTCACCGGCAGACATTCTGCGGGCAGTAATGCCCCGCAGCAAGAGAATTCGCACAGGCCCGTCAGCGGAAGCTTCTTCTGCTGACGGGCTGTTGCGTGCGCGCTTCGGGGTAAATCCAATCCCCCGCGAATCGATCCCAAAGTAAGGCCGGCTGTGCCGGCCATCTTCGATTGAACAAAGCTACTGCGGAAC
>JAGQPV010000933.1 GCA_020426545.1 Planctomycetaceae bacterium | reverse complement strand
CGGGCCGTATAATCACTTTTCTCCCACACCCGTTCCGAACAGCCGGAATGCCTGTATCCATCCGCAGCACATGGGAAGCAGCAACCAGATGTCAGACAACAAGGCGAACAGCGGCGGCCTCATCACCGAAGGCCAGCCCGCACCCGACTTCAGCCTGCCCGCCTTTCCCGAAGGCGTGATTTCCCTGTCGGATTTCCACGCGAAGCAGAACGTGGTGCTCTACTTCTACCCGCGGGACAACACCCCCGGCTGCACGACGGAAGCCTGTGAATTCCGGGACAACATCGCCCGGCTGCAGTCCGCCGGCACCGCCGTGCTGGGCGTGAGCACCGACAATGTGGCTTCCCACCAGAAGTTCGCCGAGAAGTTCCAGCTCCCGTTCCCGCTGCTGGCCGATGAGAACCACGAAGTGGCCGAGCAGTTCGGTGTGTGGGTCGAAAAGAACATGTATGGCCGCAAATCGATGGGCGTGCAGCGGGCCACGTTTCTCATCGACCGCGAAGGCACGGTGGTGAAAGTCTGGCCGAAAGTGTCAGTCAAGGGCCACGTGGATGAAGTGGCCGCAGCGGTGGAAGCGCTGGCCTGACCGGACACCGCCTCTGACGTGCCGGCGGGAGCACGGGACTGCCCCCTCGGGAACGAAGGCAGATTCTGTCGGCAGAATCCCACAGCAGCGGCAGCTGCTGGAAGTTCGCTCCCGGCACAGTCGCAGCCGCTGTCACCATCCGGCAGGGCAATGACAGCGGCGAAACGACGTGTCTTTCCGGTGGCCGTTCAGCCGGCGCGACGCAGACCGGTGGTCCACTGCGGGTGGGCGCCGGTGGCTCCGGCCGCGTGGCCGTCCCACTGGTGACGATCGATTTCATCCAGCACCTGTGCGGCGACTTCCATCGCCAGGCAGCCGGCATGACCATCCACCACGGGAGTGCGGTGCTCGCGAACGCAGTCGGCGAAGTGACTCAGTTCGGCAGTCAGAGCATCATCGTTCGAGACAGGCAGCACGCGGGACTTCAGGAAGGTCTCGAACACATCCTGCCGCAGCTGGACGATATCGGCCCCCGGCTGACGCGAGCGCTCCAGCGGACTGCTGCCATACAGCAACGTTTCGCCGGGCTGCCAGCAGGTGACTTCCCGTGTGGTGAAATCGACCGACACGGTGCCTTCGGCCGACCAGATCTGCATGCAGCGGCTGGCCGTGGGGTTAACCCGGCTGGCCGTCAGATCGGCCACGCAGCCGTTTTCGAAGCGGATGCGGGCATTGGCGATATCCTCGTGACCGCCCATCACACAGACACCGAAGGCTTCGATGCTGCGGACCGGGCTGTTCACGTGGCTCAGCACCAGGTCGATATCGTGAATCATCAGATCGTGAATCACGCCGATATCGGTCGAGCGAAATGAGTACGGGCTGAGCCGCTCGCTGCGGATGTACCGCGGAGCGCCGCTGGCAGTGAAGGCAACCTGAGTGGCCGGGTTGAACCGTTCCACATGGCCGACCTGCAGCAGCGCATCCTTTTCATCGGCCAGATCGCGCAGGGTCCTGGCTTCCTCCAGCGAGCAGGCCAGGGGCTTCTCCACGAGGACGGAAATTCCGCGGGAAAGAAACTCACTGGCGACCGACAGATGAGCCACTGTCGGCACGGCAATCGACACGGCATCGACCCGTCCCACGAGATGGCGGTAGTCGTCATACCATGTGGTCTCGCACTGCTCGGCCACCGCCTGGCCCTGCTGCGGATTCACCTCGGCCACACCGACCAGATCGACCTGTTCCAGCCCGGCCAGAATCCGGGCGTGGTGCCGTCCAAGTGCTCCCGCTCCAA
>JAGQPV010000932.1 GCA_020426545.1 Planctomycetaceae bacterium | reverse complement strand
CCGGCGACAGCGAGGAAACTCTGGAGAACCTGGCCAACCTGGCCGATGCGTCTCTGCGGGAGAAGCTGGGCACGGAGTGGGGTGTTCCGTGGGATGACGGTTTCGCCTTCACCTCGCCCGTGGGCCAGCAGCGGGCCAATGCCTTCGGCCTGCACGACGTGCACGGCGGAGTCTGGGAGTGGTGCCGTGACATCTACTCCGCGACTTATTACGCCAGCAGCCCCGCCACCGATCCCACCGGCCCGCAGACAGGAACCCTGCGTGTCGTGCGGGGCGGCTCCTGGGCCACCGCGGCAAAGTTCGCCCGCTCCGCCGATCGCAGCAGCTTCCAGCCCACGGAACGCAACCTGATGGTCGGCTTCCGCATCGTGCGGGAAGTGGCTCCCTGAGTCTTGTTGGGAGCAGAACTACAGTAGGCCTTGATTATCGTGTACCATGCCCACGCTTGCGTGGGCATGCTTCCCTTTCGCCAACCGAACGAACGGTGCATTCTGGGTGCCATGCCCACGCTTGCGTGGGCATGCCTGTTTCAGCTGTCATCCCCCGTGAAGCTCACGAACATGCCCATCCCGCTTTCGCGGCTATGGGCATGCCACCCTGCCGCTGAAAACACGACGTTCAGCGGCCTCACTCATAATCACTCGCCTTAACCTGCTCTCCACCACTCGGCGTGCTCAGTGCCTTCAGCACCCTGGGATCAATATCCGGGTTGAGTCCCACGACATGCCCGTCGGCGAACTGAATGTTGACGGCTTCCCCGCTCGGAGAGCCGAAGGTTTTCGCTCCACCCTGAAGTCCCAGTGCGGGATCACGAAAATTCAGCGGATCACCCCAGGCAGGCAACTGGCTGGCCACCTCACCCACCAGAATCGTGCCCGTCTCACCATCGGAAAAATCCCGGGGCGATAACCGCCACCCAAGGCCGATCACCCTGCCATTCGCCGCATAGCTGGTCAACGCCAGTCCCTCGGCGTTTCGAGGAGATCGGATAATCGCTGGATGCTGAAGAAATCGCAGCTGCGTCTGGAAGCTGGATCGGTTCTCGGGCGCGTCCCATGGCTGCGTCAGATCGATCTGCTGGTACAGAGCTGCACAATCGATATATGGCAGAAGCATTGTCAGCCAGCTGTGTTGCGGCCTGCCCCATTCATCGACGCTGCTGGCAGGCAGCCGACCATCCCTGACCGTCAGATTGGAGGACCCCAGCCCAACATTCTTCAGGTTGTTCAGAGACTGCAGCCGCCGTGCAGCTGCGTAGCCATAACTAACCAATGACTCCCCTGACGTTGCCATCCACGCGAGCTGATGCACTCCGCCCATCAGTGCCGCTCCACCGGCGAACATCAGCACCACCAGCAGCACGCTGCCCACGCTGTGACTGACTCTCCAGCGGCCACTTTGAACCGGCAACAGGCCGCGGCGGACCACGACATGCAGCATCCAGGTGGTCAAGACGGCCACCACGAGCCCCAGAATCACGTCGCTCTGGCTGACGGACATCTGCGGCAGCGTTGTGTATAGAAACCAGGCCCAGCCCAGCGTCAGCAGCAGAGTGAAAAAGATCAGGAACGTCACGAACGGCGGAAACATCCCCGTACATTCGAGAAGCAGCAGTACGAAGCCACCAGTCATCAGCAGATACAGACAGCCCGGATGTTTCGCGACTGGTGGTTTCCGTTGCGATGAAACGGCGTCCCTGGTCACCATCGGTCAGTACTGCTCCCGCCACTGTTTCAGAACCCGCTGGTCGCCACCATGCGGCGTGCTCAACGCCTTCAGCACTTCGGGGTCGATATCCTGATTCAGGAAATTCACTGATCCATCGCC
>JAGQPV010000931.1 GCA_020426545.1 Planctomycetaceae bacterium | reverse complement strand
TCTGCGTCGCGGAGGAATCGGCCTGTGTTTCGGCACCATCTCCGTGCTGGCCCGCCGCGCATGGATGCCGCCTTCTCCGCGGAACTTCGCCGACTTCGACGAAGCCCACACCCAGGGCATGCAGCAGGCGAACTTCTACCGCGAACTGGAACAGCAGGGGCACCTGCGGGTGATTACCGATCAGGCATCACTCGCCGCCCATCTGGAAGCATGGAATGCGGCAGATGACGGAACCAGCGGTGAGAATACCGGTTCCACGTCACCCCGGCCGGTTGGCCTGGTGATGCTGATGGAAGGTGCCTACCCCGTTCGCCAGCCGGAGGAAATTCCCGAATGGTTTGATGCGGGCGTGCGGATGATCGGCCTGTCCTGGGCCGGTTCGCCCTATGCCGGCGGAACGTATGGCCCGGGCCGGCTGACTGCACCCGGGCGGGAACTGCTCGACCGAATGAGCCAGGCCGGCATCATGCTGGATGTCAGCCACCTGAACGATGCCAGCTTCTTCGATGTGCTCAATCACTACGAAGGGCACGTGCTGGGCAGCCACGTCAACTGCCGTTCGCTGGTTCCCGGCGAGCGCCAGCTGACCGACTCCATGATCCGTGCCCTGATCGAACGGGACGCTGTACTGGGCACCGCCTGCGATGCGTGGATGGTGGTGCCCGGCTGGAAGAAGAAGATCACCTCACCTTCCGTCTGCCCGATGGACCGCCTGGTGGATCACATCGACCATGTGTGCCAGCTGGCCGGTAATACCCGGCACGCGGCGATTGGCAGCGACCTCGATGGCGGTTACGGGACCGAGCAGTCTCCCGGAGATCTCGATACGATTGCCGACCTGGCCCGTCTGGCCGAGCTGATGTCGGCCCGTGGCTTTTCCGACGATGACGTGACAGCCGTGCTGCACGGCAACTGGCTTCGCAAGCTGCGGGAAGGGCTGCCCGGCTGAAGGCGGCTGCGGTATAACTTCCGGGGGCAATGAGTCACACGGGAAGTCGCCCGCTCCTGCCGGCGGGAACTCCAGCCGGCAGTTCCTGTAGGGCCGGTTGTACCGGCCACCCGAATGTGGAAAGGATACTTCGCCGCGGAGATCCGTCAGGCAATGCCCTTATCGGGTGATACTGCCCCATTGACATTGGTCAATCAAAAATGGCCGGCACAGCCGGCCCTACTTTTCGTAAACAGAAATCGCCAGGATCATCAGGTCCGTTCTTGCCCGGTTTCTGATTCAGGTTGAGCAGTCCAGCCTGTGCCTCCCCAGGCGGTGCTTCACATACCATTACGGATCGACATCATGAGTACTGTCCTCTCCACTGCGCAGCTGCGCGAGCACGTCACCCGGCTGCCCCGCTTTCTTCTGTCTCATCTGCCCACTCCGCTGGAACCGCTCCACCGGCTGTCAGAATCGCTGGGCGGACCGCTGATTCACATCAAGCGGGACGACTGCACGGGTCTGGCCTTCGGCGGGAACAAAGCCCGGCACAACGAATTTCTCATGGGTGACGCCCTTGCGCAGCAGGCCGACCTGTTCGTCTGGGGAGCTGGCGTGCAGAGTAACAACTGCCGGCAGACAGCGGCCGCCTGCGCGAAGGCCGGCCTCGACTGTCATCTCGTGCTGGGCCGGGGTCATGCAGCGACCGGCAATGACGAAGTGCAGGGCAACCTGCTGCTGGACCACCTGCTGGGGGCCAGCTATGAGATTGTCGACGAACCCATCGGGGCGGAACTCGATCTGCGGATCGACGAAGTCGCCGAGCGGTTCCGCCAGCAGGGGCGGAAGGTCTACGTCTGGGACCGGGACCGGCTCAAGCCGCTGGCGGCTGTCAGCTACGTTCTG
>JAGQPV010000930.1 GCA_020426545.1 Planctomycetaceae bacterium | reverse complement strand
GTGGTCCCATGTCAGCATGGACAGCTGATTCAGCAGGGCAGGAAACGATCGAGTCAGTACGCAGGATTGAAGGTGGGAGCACACCATGAACCTCGATCCTGTGGCAGTCAGTTTCACGCTGTACACACTGGCCATCGTCGGGCTTGGTCTGTACAGCGCGCGATTCGCCAGAGAGACCGAATCGGACTTCTTCCTGGCCGGCCGGGGACTGGGGCCGTGGGTTGCGGCATTGTCTTCGTCCGCATCAGCAGAGAGCGGCTGGGTCACGCTGGGGCTGGTCGGAATGGCATACAAGACCGGCATCGGTGCGTTGTGGATTGTGCTGGGGACGTTCGTCGCGTTTCTGGTCAACTGGTTCGTGCTGGCCTGGCGGCTGCGGGAACAGTCCGAGCGATATCACGCGCTGACACTGGTCGACTTCCTGGCATCTCCCTGGCAGGGGATCGTGGGGAGGCTGATTCGAGTTGTCGGCGTGCTGGTGATTCTCTCGATGCTGGTGGCCTATGTTGCTGCTCAGCTGAATGCCGCCGGCAAGACATTTGAGGGCATCTTCGACTGGGATTACAGGCTTGGAGTTGTTGTCGGCTTCGCCATCATTGTGGTGTACACAGTGACGGGCGGGTTTCGTGCGATTGCCTGGACGGACGTGGTGCAGGCCACGTTCATGATTCTCACCGTCCTCGTGCTGCCGGTCCTGCTCATCGGGCAGATCGGTGGCCCCGCCGAGTTCTGGCATGCCCTGGAGACTGATGCGGAGAACCCCAATCTGCTGGATCCGTTCGCCGGCAGAACGGGGCTGGCGCTGATCGGATTTCTGGCGCTCTGGCTGGGAATTCCCCTGGGAAACGCGGGCCAGCCACATGTGCTGGTACGCCTGATGGCCATCCGGGATCGGTCCGCCGTCCTCCGTGGGGGAATCATTTCCTCACTGTGGGTGCTGCTGCTGTTCGGGGGCGCGGTGCTGCTCGGCATGTCGGCCCGGGTCTATTTTCATAATGGGCTGGCAGATCCCGAACAGACGCTGATGGCCATCGCACGGGATTCCTCCCTCATTCCCGGCTTCGTCGGGGGAATGATCATTGCCGCGGTACTGGCCGCCATCTGTTCCACGGCAGATTCGCAACTGCTCGTGGCGGCTTCGGCCATCAGCCATGATGTCGTCGTCCGGCTGTGTGGTGTCGAACTGTCGCTGCGGGCGCGGCGAATTCTCGACCGGTCCGCCGTGATTCTGCTCGGGCTGGTGGCTCTTGCCATTGCCATCGGGGAAGTCCGTTCGGTGTTCAGCTTCGTCCTTGATTACGGCTGGGCTGGGCTGGGTGCGGGATTCGGGCCCGCGACGATCTGCCTTCTGCTGTGGAAACGGACGACCGGCTGGGGTCTGCTGACAGGCATGCTGGTCGGTGTCGTCACAGCCATTCTGTGGAGGCTGCTGCTGCCCGATCTGCATCAGCAGCTGTACAACCTGGTTCCCGCATTCGCGCTGAGTTCGATCACGATCGTGATTGTGAGTCTGGTCACGCCTTCGAACCACGCCGCAGCACCGGCTCCGGATGCAGGCGAATCCTCCCGTTGATCAGCCGGCTGGTGGTTGGCCGTTGAGATGTCCGGCCCTGGTGCACGTCACCCTGTTGCAGAATTTTCAGAACTGGGGTTGGCGAAATCTGCCGCTTATCGCAGAATCCCGCGGCTCTGGACAAAAGCCAGCTGCCCGGGGGGCGTTCGGTTCCAGCCAGCGATCTGTCTGATTGCGGGCTGACAGAACGGGCCAGCAGCCCGGGAAGAAGGTGCCGCGAACGGCACCCCGCTTCGATGGGTATTAATGAAAGGATTCTCAGATGGATT
>JAGQPV010000929.1 GCA_020426545.1 Planctomycetaceae bacterium | reverse complement strand
CCGACCAGTTTGAACAGCAGGCATTCGATGTGATCGCCGGGGGAATGAGCGACGCATTCGACATCAGCCATGAAAACCCCGCGGTGGTCGCTCGTTACGATACCAGCCGGTTCCGGCTTCCGCCGCAGCTGCAGAAGAAACGCCGGGCGGCGTCGCCGAATTCGCTGGGAAAACAGCTGCTGCTGGCCCGCCGGCTGGTCGAGGCCGACTGCCGGTTCATTACCGTTCCCAGCGTGGGCTGGGACATGCACGGCAACCAGAACAATGTCAGCATTCGCAGTGGCATGCCGGTACTCGGCCCGGCGCTCGACAAGGCTGTGACCGCGTTCCTCGAAGATCTGGAAGAACGCGGGCTGAGCGAGAAAGTCCTGCTGGTCATTACGGGCGAGTTCGGCCGCACGCCGCAGATCAGCGAATCGGGCGGACGGGGGCACTGGGGCGATGTCTGCACGCTGGCCTTTGCCGGCGGCGGGCTGCCCATGGGACAGGTGATTGGGGAGACGGACCGTCTGGCCTCGGCTCCCGCAGGCGAAGTCGTCACCGCGGCGAACATGTTCGCCACCATTATGGGCACCCTGCTCGACTCGGCCGAACTCCGCATCACCAGCGGGGTCCCCCGGGACATCGCCGGTTATCTGGCAGCCAGTGAGCCAATCCGGCAGCTGACCTGAGGCAGTGAGTGACTGTGCCAGGAAACTGGCCCGGACAGCGGGCGAACTCCCACCCTGGCTGCCGGCGGGCGACGGATCGGGCATTCTCCCTCGACCGCAATCTTCCCGCATCATACAATCAGGGTCTCTCCAGCAGACGGGCTCCTGCTGCGCGCCGCCTGCTGGTCGCAGCCGGGGTGTTCGCTCTCGCAGGCCAGGGCCGCAGGGCCGGAGTAAAACGCTGGCCGGCACGGCACAGCCCCGGATCAGGGTGCTGAGTGCCCGTGGCTGGCGGCCCGCAACCGCAGGGGGCCAGTGGTGGCTTTCCTGTGAATGCGGACTTCATCACGTTTGAATGACCCGGGTGGACCATCACCTGCGGGGATTCGGGCCGGAGACGAGATTTCCTGATGTGACAGACGGTTCGCCCCCCGAATTCCAACCTGACAGGGCATCAGGCCGCCTGAGCCGACGTTTCAGACGACCATGCTGCAGGAGGAGCCGGAGAACTGGCAGGGATTTGAACCGCCTGAGTTGATTCCGCTTCCTTCCCACCGGCTGAGTGCAGCCGGACAGCCTGCCCTCCCTCCCCGCATTTCGTGCGGAAACAGCCAGCTGCCGCATGCAGCAGCCGGCCCGCGGCATGCACCCGGCATTCCGCTTCAGGAAGAACCATACCGATGCAGAGCAGCCACATTCGCAATTTTTCCATTGTGGCACATATTGACCACGGGAAAAGCACTCTGGCCGACCAGCTGCTGCTGCGCACCGGGGCCATTACCGAGCGGGAGTTCAAAGACCAGATTCTGGATGATCTGGATATTGAACGCGACCGCGGAATTACGGTGAAGGCCCGGACCGTCGCGCTGAAGTACGAGCAGGAAGGGCAGACGTACGAACTCAACCTGATCGACACGCCCGGCCATGTGGACTTCCATTATGAAGTCTCCCGCTCGCTGGCCGCCTGCGAAGGTGCTCTGCTGCTGGTGGATGCCTTTCAGGGCGTGCAGGCCCAGACGGTGGCCAACGCGTACGCGGCCATTGAAGCCGACCTGACCATCATTCCCGTGGTGAACAAGATTGACCTGCCCGTCATTCGGGTCGATGAGGTGCTGGAGGAGGTCGAGAATATTCTGGGGCTCGATCCTTCCGAGGCCCTGCTGGTCAGTGCCAAGAAGGGCATCGGCATCGACGACG
>JAGQPV010000092.1 GCA_020426545.1 Planctomycetaceae bacterium | reverse complement strand
GCTGCGAAGAATCGGGAACGTCTGCCGCGAGGCGGATTCGTCCCGATCGGAACAGCTGCCTCCCACACTGGCAGGGCCTGTCCAGGGGCCTGGCGAAAGGATCTCTTTCATCCAGCGGGCAGAAACCGGGAAACTGCTTCAGGGAGTGATACCGGTCCCGATCATTGAATCAGAAGCCGCAGGAAACATCTCGCGGGAGGACCGGGGCGCAACCACAGCAGCTGCAGCAGAGGCACAGGAGACGGAGGCGGCGACAAACGGCACAGGCACACCGCCATCCAGCTGCGCCAACAGGAAGTTCCAGTTAAAAATGTCGTTGCCGCTGATATTCAGACGACTTTGTGGGACAGCCAGGACTCAGGACATATGCAGAACGACAAAGGCCACATGGAACAGAGCTCCGACAGATTTCTCGCTGGCGGCGGCGAAATGGGAGAGCGGACCCGTACCTACGACTGGTCGCAGACTCCGGCCGGGCCGATAGAGAGCTGGCCGCAGGGCCTGAAGACAGCGGTGCGGATCATGCTGGGATCCCGGTATGCCATGTGGCTGGGCTGGGGGCCTGATTTCACATTCTTCTACAACGATGCCTACGCGAAAATGACCCTTGGCCCGAAGCACCCCTGGGCGCTGGGGAGGCCGGCCCGCGAAGTCTGGCCTGAGATCTGGGATGATGTCGGCCCTCGTGCCGAAGCTGTGATCTCGACTGGAGAAGCCACATGGGATGAGGGACTGCTGCTGTTCCTCGAACGGCGGGGGTATTCCGAGGAAACGTACCACACCTTCTCCTACAGCCCCCTGCCTGACGATTCCGAAGGGATCGGCGGGATGCTGTGTGTAGTCACGGAAGAGACCGAGCGGACGATTGGCGAACGTCGACTGCGAACACTGCGGGAACTGGCGGCCCGCACCACTGACGAGGTGACGTCGGTGGACATCGCCTGCCAGACATCTGCTGAAATTCTGGCCGGTAATCCACAGGATTTGCCGTTCACACTGCTGTATCTGCTGGATGCCGAACAGCAGCGGGCACGGCGGGTCGGCCTGACGGGCGTCGACCGCAGCATGCCGACCAGCCCGGATGTTGTTGATCTCAGCAGTCAGGATGCTCCCTGGCCCTTTCGGGAAGTCATCGAATCTGGTCAGGGGATCGAAGTTGACGATCTGCCGGGGAAATTCGGGCACCTGTCCGTGGGGGCCTGGCCGGAATCTCCTCAGCAGGCCGTGGTTCTGCCGCTGGCAAAGCCGGGACAGACGCAGCTGGCCGGGTTTGTGGTGGCCGGAGTCAGCCCCCGCCGGCCCTTCGACGACGATTACCGGGGTTTTCTTGATCTGATGGCCGGGCAGATCGCGACAGCGGTGACGAATGCCCGGGTCTACGAGGAAGAAAAGAAAAGAGCCGAGGCCCTGGCCGAACTTGATCTGGCCAAAACGGCCTTTTTCTCGAATGTCAGTCACGAATTCCGCACTCCGCTGACACTCATGCTCGGTCCTGTGGAAGACCTGCTGTCCCGCAGCGACACCGAATTGTCGACGGCTGCCCGAACTCAGCTGGAAGTGGTGAACCGGAACGGGCAGAGACTGCTGCGACTGGTGAATTCTCTGCTTGATTTTTCCCGTATCGAAGCAGGCCGGGTGCGTGCGGCCTATCAGCCGACCGACCTGTCCGCATTTACTCTGGATCTAGCCAGCGTCTTTCGGGCGGCCTGCGAACGGGCCGGGCTTCAGCTGATTGTTAATTGCTCTGCACTGAGCGAACCCGCCTATGTCGACCGCGACATGTGGGAAAAAATCGTCCTGAATCTCTTGTCCAATGCTTTCAAGTTCACCAGCGAAGGCGAAATCGCGGTCACGCTGCAGCAGCAGGGGCAATCAGCCGAACTGCGAGTGCGGGATACCGGCACCGGCATTCCCGCCGAGGAAATGCCCAGGCTGTTCGAACGATTTCACCGAATCGAGAACGCCCAGGGCCGCACACATGAGGGCAGTGGAATCGGCCTGGCCCTGGTTCAGGAACTGGTTCGGCTGCATGGCGGGGCCATCACTGCGGAAAGCGTAATGGGGCAGGGGACGACTTTTCTCGTCAGCATTCCCCTCGGTCTGTCTCACCTGCCCGCCGATCAGATTGAAGACAGCCGCAGCCTTTCATCCACGACGACGGGAGCCATGCCCTACGTGGAGGAAGCCCTGCGCTGGCTTCCCGATGTGCTGGAACAGGAAGCTCCGGCGGAACTGACACGCCTGCGGGAGGTTCAACCGGATCGCGGAGATCGTTCGGCAACGCAGCAGCAAGATGTCCACTCCCGCGTCCTGGTTGCCGACGACAACTCGGATATGCGGCAGTACATCACGCGGTTACTGGCCGAGCAGTACCACGTCGCCGCCGTACCGGATGGCCGGGCGGCACTTGAGTCGGCGCGGGAGAACCCTCCGGATCTGATCCTCAGTGACGTGATGATGCCCCATCTGGATGGATTCGGCCTGCTTCTGGAATTGCGGGCCGATCCACGCACGCGCGAGATTCCAGTCATCATGCTTTCCGCCCGTGCCGGAGAGGAAAGCCGGGTGGAAGGAATGGAGGCCGGAGCGGACGATTACCTCGTGAAGCCGTTCAGCGCCCGTGAACTGTTGGCCCGTGTCAAAGCCCATTTGCAGATGGCCCTGCTGCGGAAGGAGTCCGAGCAGGCGATCCGGGACAGTGAAGAGCGACTGCGGATGGCGCTGGCGGCGGCCCGGATGGTGGCCTGGCAGCTGGATCTCTCAAGCGGCGAGGTCAAGGTTTCCAGCAGCGCTGCAGAGGTACTGGGACTGCCGCCAGGCTCAAGTCTCGACCACAGCGATGACGGTTTCGCTCTGCTGCATCCCGACGACCGGGAGCGGCATCGGGCTGTGGTGCAGAAAGCGGCTGAGGAGTGTGGCAGCTATCTCAGCCAGTACCGCGTCATTCGGCCCGTGGACGGGAAGGTAATCTGGCTGGAAGAACGGGGCCACGGTGCTGCTGATGATTCAGGACAGACTGCGCGGCTCGTCGGTGTTGTCCTGGATATCACCGAGCGGAAGCGGGCCGAGCTGGCGCTTCAGAAAGAGCGGGATCTGCTCAGTGTTACGCTGGCCAGCATCGGAGACGGAGTCATCACAACAGATGCCGAGGGCCGCGTGACCAACCTGAATGGCGTAGCCGAGGCGCTGACAGGCTGGTCGACGCAGGATGCCGTCGGCCAGCCGCTCGAAGTGGTCTTTCGGATTGTGAATGAGGACTCACGGCAGACTGTGGATAACCCCGCCACCAGAGCACTCCGCGACGGTGTGGTGGTGGGGCTGGCGAATCACACCATTCTGATCAGGAAGGATGGGACGGAATGCCCCATTGACGACAGTGCCGCCCCGATTCAGGGCGAGCAGGGGGAGGTCATTGGCTGTGTGCTGGTATTCCGGGATATTGCTGAACGCAGAAAGGCGGAAGCTGCGCTGCGCGAAAGCGAAGCTCACTTCCGCAACATGGCCGATAATGCTCCCAGTATGATCTGGGTGACCAATCCCGAGAGTTCCTGTACCTACATCAGCAGGCAGTGGTGCGAATATACCGGGACCACTCCCGAGCAGAATCTGGGAACCGGCTGGTTCAACTGTGTGCACCCCGATGACCGCCGGCAGACCGCCGATGCATTCCTTAAGGCCAACGAGAAAAAGGCTTCTTTCAGCATCGACTACCGGCTGAAACGGCACGATGGTGAATACCGCTGGGCGGCCGATGTGGGGCTGCCCCGCTTCGACGAGCAGCAGCAGTTTCAGGGTTATGTGGGAACAGTATTTGAGATCCACGATCGCAAACTGGCCGCGGAAGCATTGCGGCAGGCCGCTGCTGATCTGTCGGAAGCAAACCGGCGGAAAACGCAGTTTCTGGCGACGCTGGGCCATGAACTGCGTAACCCGCTGGCCCCCATTCGCACGGGTCTGGAACTCATGAAAATGGTGGCGAACGACCCGGTACAGATGGAAGAAACCCGCAGCATGATGGAGCGGCAGACCAGGCAGATGGTGCGGCTCATCGACGACCTGCTGGACGTGGCCCGCATTACCCAGGGGAAGCTGCAGTTGCGAACCCGCCGGGTGACCGTGGCCGAAGTCGTGCAGCACGCTGTCGAGGCGAGCCAGCCATTTATCAATGAGGCGGGGCACGAACTGACGGTCAGGTTGCCGGAGCAGCCGGTTTATCTGACTGCCGACCCCAGTCGGCTGGCTCAGGTGTTTTCCAATCTGCTGATCAACTCGACGAAATACACGCCCCGCGGAGGCCGTATTGAGTTCACCGCCGAGCACCAGGGAAGCAATGTCCTGGTGAAAGTGAAAGACAATGGCATCGGTATCCCGGCTGAGATGCAGTTTGGCATTTTCGAGATGTTCACTCAGATCGACCGGCCTCTGGAGAAGGGGTATAAGGGCCTCGGCATCGGGCTGACACTGGTGAAGCAGCTCGTGGAGATGCACGAAGGCCGGATCGAAGTCCACAGCGACGGGGAGGGCCAGGGAAGTGAATTCAGCGTGCAGCTGCCGGTTCAGGCAGCGGAACCAGCCTTTCCCGAACAGGAGGGGCAGACCGAACCTGACGGCACGACATCCAGACATCGCATTCTGGTGGTGGACGACAACCGGGCCGCAGCAGACATGCTCAGCATGGTTGTCAGGATGCTCGGAAATGAAGTCCGCACCAGCTATGACGGGGAGCAGGCCATCAGAGCTGCCGCGGAGTTCACGCCGGATCTGATTCTGATGGACCTCGGCATGCCGCGGATGAATGGCTATGAAGCCGCCAGGCATATTCGCGAGCAGCCCTGGGGCGAACCGATGATGCTGGTGGCCCTCACCGGCTGGGGGCAGGACGAAGACCGGCAGCGGACGCGGGAGGCCGGGTTCGACCACCACCTGGTCAAACCCGCCGAACCCGCTGAGCTGAAAAAACTGTTCCAGGATCTGCGGCAGAAGAAACAGCAGTAAGCGGGGCCCTCTGTCCAGCGGGACCTGCCGCTCCCCGTTCCCGGTGTGACTTTCCTGCCAGCACTTTCATCACCAGGGGAGATGCTGCCGGCCAGGCAGCTGGTCGATTCACGGAGAATTCAGCGGGGTTCGCTCAGGGCGACCTCAATAATCTCCGCGACCATTTCTTTCAACGGCCGGACACCACTCTCTTCGATCGTCTGGCACAATTCCTTGAACTCCTCTGGTTCATCTTTCAGGCCCGGCAGTGCCTGCAGTCCCATTGAAATGATCGACAGATTGGTTTTGATGTCGTGCTGCAGCTGTCGAAGCCTGGTGCCGCGCTCATCGTCCGAGGAAGGTGTAGCGCTGTCTTCCATGGATTCATTCTCCCGGTTGTTAACTGCTGTGATCAGCCGCTCTCAATTCAGCCGTGAACTGGATCTGGCGAGCAGCTCTTCAATCGCGGAAGGCTCCGCGGGTTTCACCAGATGGTGGTCGAACCCGGCCTCCCGCGTTCTCTGCCGGTCTTCATCCTGCCCCCAGCCGGTGAGGGCCACCAGCATCATCGGTTCGCCCCAGGGCTGGGCCCGAATGTGCCTGGCCGCTTCGTTGCCGTCCATGCGGGGCATGCCAACATCCATCAGAATCACGTCCGGCAGGAAATCTGCGGCGAGTTCCGTTGCTTCCAGTCCATCATGGGCCGTCTGGACTTCGTGACCGAGCAATTTTACGACCATGCTCAGCATCGACGCAGCCGCCCGGTTGTCGTCCACCACAAGCACTCGACGTTTTGAAGCTTGAACAAGGCCCCCCCTCGGCGGCACCGGACCGCTCAGGGCGAACTGCGGATTCGGTATCGCCGGCAGGGAAACACGGAAGACGCTTCCCTGATGCTCTCCGTCGCTGTGCACGCTGACCGTGCCTTCGTGCATTTCAACGAGAGTTTTGACCAGAGTCAGCCCAACACCCAGACCCTGCTGCAGTTCCTCTGGCGAGGATTCAATCTGCAGGAACATACTAAAGATTTCCGTCTGCCTTTCAGCCGGAATACCGATGCCGTTGTCTTCCACCGACACCACGATTCTGCTCCCGTCAGAAACGGCGGTCAGCAGGAGACGCCCTCCCTCAGGCGTATATTTCGCGGCATTGTTCAGCAGATTGGAAAACACCTGCGCCAGACGTTGCGGGTCGGCATTGAGGTAAACGGGCTGGTCGGGAATCGTCACCAGCAACTCATGCCTGCCTTCGTCGATGAAGGGTTGACTCGCTGTGACCGAACTTCGGAGCACTTCCTCCAGCTCGACCGGACACATTTTCAGCTGCAGTTTGCCACTCGTGATGCGGGACACGTCCAGCAGATCATCGACCAGCCTCGTCAGATGCTTCGTCTGCTGCTCCAGCGTACTGCGGATCTCCTCCAGCGCCGTGGTATCGTGCTGCATTACCTTCATCAGCTCCAGCCCGGTGCGTATCGGAGCCAGCGGGTTACGCAGTTCGTGGGCTAAAGTCGCCAGAAACTCATCCTTCTGGCGGTCCTTTTCCTCAAGGACCAGGTTGACTCGCTGCACTTCCTCCCACAGCGCCTGCTCTCGGCGTAATACGGCCAGTTCGTCGAGCAGCCCCTGTGTTGAGTCGGACGGCTCGGCATCCGGGTCACTCAGGACACATTCCGCCAGTTCCTCATGAACGCTGAACAACTCCTGAAGGTCGTCCTCAAATGTCAGCTCGGGATGGATTCTGGTCCAGAAGTGGGCCGTCCGCACAAACGTGAGGAAAACAAGCAGATGTTCGATCTGGTCGGCCCGGAAAACTCTCCGTAACGCGTCCAGACAAGGCGGCGCCTGTGGAGTCTGGAGAAACACATGCGTGGCACAGGCAATAATCGCGAACTCGGTCGGCGAGTCTGATTCCGGCAGTTGCGGGAGAGGAGCTGGAGAGTTCTTCAGAGCTGCAATCTGGGGGCGAATGTCGTCGCCTTCCGGCAGGTCACGGCGAATGAGTCGCACAGCCTGATCCACGGTTTCCGTGCGACAATTGCTGTCGCCCGCCGGGTGCCCCAGCCCGATCAGAAACCCGACATGCCGCGCTATGCAGTAGCGCACACTGCAGAAACGGGACATGTAGACAAATAAGCGTTCCTTGAATAACGAGGGAAGCGGATTATCGATATATCCGGTCTTCGCAAAGCCCCAGAGATTCTGCGTGATCTCCGGAGATTCGGATGCCAGACAAAAGAAATTGGGAATCAGGCCAAAGCGCTCTTTAACCTCATCGAGCAGACTTGCGGGGAGTTTCGGGCCCTCTGGGGGAATGACCATATCACATCTTTTCTTCTGGATGCCGCGCCCGTTCAGTACGATGAAGACGCTCATCGACCGGGGTTTCACCACGTGGTGCTGAAGCCAGCAGATCCTGCAGATCGGCAGGCTCTGCGGGTTTCACCAGATGGTGGTCGAACCCGGCCTCCCGCGTTCTCTGCCGGTCTTCGTCCTGGCCCCAGCCGGTGAGGGCCACCAGCATGATCTGGCCGCCCCAGGGCTGCGCCCGAATGTGCCTGGCGGCCTCGTAGCCATTCATGCGGGGCATGCCGATATCCATCAGAATCACGTCCGGCAGGAAGTCCGCAGCGAGTTTCGTCGCTTCCAGACCATCGTGTGCCTTGCGCACTTCGTTGCCCAGCATCTTCACCACCATGCCCAGCATCGAAGCAGCCACCTTGTTGTCATCCACAACCAGTACTTTCCGCCGAGCATCCGTCCGAGGCCGACCAGCCTCTGGAGTGGGAACTGGTTTCTCAGGGACTGCGGCCGTCAGAACGGGCAGGTGGACGCGAAAGACACAGCCTTTGCCGACTCCTTCGCTGTGGACTTCGATTCTCCCGTCATGGAGTTCCACCAGAGACCGGACGAGCGACAGCCCGATGCCCAGCCCGGTATAACCTTTTTCCTGGGGCCGGTCGATCTGCGCAAACATCTCGAAAATCCGGCCGAGCATTTCCGGAGGAATACCGATGCCGTTGTCCTCAACGGAGATCACGACCTGGCTGCCTCGCCGCTCAGCCGTCAGCCTGATGCCGCCACCTTCCGGTGTGTATTTTGTGCTGTTATTCAGCAGGTTTGACAGGACCTGCGCCAGGCGGTTGGGGTCGGCATGCAGGAAAACGGGTTCATCGGGCAGAGCAACCGTCAGCTGATGACTGGCCTCAACCATGAACGGGTGCGACGCTTCGACCGCACTCTGAATGATATCCGCCAGGTTCACACGGCACCTGCGAAGTTCGAGTTTCCCCTTGGTGATGCGGGATACATCGAGCAGGTCATCGACCAGTTTGATCAGCTGCTGCGTCTGCCGCTCCATGGTGCAGCGAATATCTTCCAGCGTCTCAGGATCGTCTCTCACCATTTTCATGGCTTCCAGCCCCGTGCGGATCGGGGCCAGCGGATTCCGCAGCTCATGCGCCAGCGTCGCCAGAAACTCGTCCTTGCGACGGTCGGCTTCAGACAGCCGCGCGGCCAGCTCTCTCAGATCCTCCCGCATCTGTCGCTGCTCGGTAACATCCATCACCGTGCCATCGAAGCTGGTCAGCTGCTGTTCCTGGCCCACCTGCTCAAAATTCGCCCGCCCTTTGCCGAATACCCAGCGCACCGCCCCGTCCGGATGAACCACCCGGTATTCTTCCGCATACAACACAGGATCCACAGGCCGGGTGGCCGCTGCGACTGCCTCGCGAATACGCTCTCGGTCGTCGGGGTGAATGGCGGCAAACGCCTGCTCATAAGTGAGCGGCAGCTTGCTGGCATGAAAGATGAGGCGGAACTGCTCGTCGGACTGCAGGTGGTTCGACTTCGGATCGATGTTCCACACACCGAGTTCCGTGGAATCCAGCGCCAGACTTAACTGCTCCTTGCTCTCTCGAAGTGCTCGTTCAATTTCCTTCCGCTCGGTGATGTCCACCACCACACCAGGGAGTCGAATCGCCCGGCCGGCTCCGTCCCGCTCGACACGCCCGCGGGCGATGACCCAGCGAACATCCTCATTCTCCCTGGCAATCCGATATTCGGCTTCAAACGTCGCGCCAGATTCCAGCGCCTGCTGAATCGCTTCAGCCACCTGACTCTGGTCGTCCGGATGGATGCTGTGGGTATAGAATTCCAGTGACATTCCGCCGGCGTCATCCGGGCTGACGTTGAACATGCGGGCCAGATTCGCGTCCGCCTGCACAATATTGCGGACCGGGTCAAATTCCCATGTCCCGATTTCCGCCGCCGTCAGGGCGGATTCCAGCCGGGAGCGGGCCTCCCGCAGATCATCTTCGGCTTTTCGTTTTTCCGTCAGATCGAGCATCGATCCAACCATTCGGATCGGCTGTCCGTTTTCATGCACGATCCGCCCGCGGTCAAACACGACAGCAAACGTGCCATCCGCACGTTGAAACTGATACTCGTCCTGCCAGAGTTCCTCCCCATTGTCGATGGCTTCGTGAATGCGGTGGAGTACCCGCTCCTGCTCGTCCGGGTGAATGTGATCGCTCCACCACGAGGCAGTCGCCCCCGCCTCCTCGACCCGGTAGCCAAAGAGTTTCTGTACCCCCTCGTTCCAGAAGATCTGATTGGTTTTCAGGTCCCAGTCCCAGATCGCATCATTCGCTGCCTGCCCCACCAGTCGATAACGCAGTTCTCTCTCACGCAGTTTTTCCTCGGCCTGCCAGCGGTCTTCGACATCAACGCACTTGCCCACCCACTCGCGAATGGTTCCGTCCCTGTTGAGAATCGGTACTCCCCGGACTTCATAACGACGGTGCCGCCCGCTGGCCGCGTGCCACAGTCTCCCCTCAGACTGATACAGGGTCTTCGATGCACACGCCTCCGCCCACACACGCTGCAGTTCTTCCCGATCCGCGGGATGGACGGCGTTGATCCAGCCGAAATCCTTGAGTTCCTCCCAGGTCTGGCCGGTGTACCGGCTCCACGACTTCTGCGGCGATACAAACCGGCCTGTGGCGTCGCGGGTCCATACGATGTGAGAAGTCGCCGTCAGCAGCGCCCGAAACCGCTCTTCGCTTGCCTGCAGTTTCTGCTCAGAGCGACGTTTCTCGGCGACGTCCCGAAACACCAGCACGCAGCCGTTGATTTCTCCATTTCGGTTGCGAATTGGGGCCGCGCTGTTGTCGATGGGGCGTTCAGTCCCGTCTCTTGCGATCAGAATGGTGTGGCGGGCCAGCCCGACCGCATGTCCCTGGATCGTTCGCACCGCCGGATTCGCGACAACCTGGCGGGTTCTTTCATTCACGATATGAAAAACGGCTTCCAGGGGCTGGCCGGCAGCCTCCGCGTTTGACCAGCCCGTCAGCGATTCCGCAACCGCGTTCAGATTGGTGCAGCGGCCGCCCATATCCGTCGTGATGACGGCATCTCCGATGCTGGCCAGAGTGGTTCGCAGTTGCTCTCCCTGCTCACGAACCCGGGCTTCGGCCTGCAACCGTTTGACGGTGATGCCGGTCTGGTTGGCCCCCGCACCGAGCAGCATTTTATCCCGCGCATCGGGGTACCCTGCTCTCAGGCAGCCGGTAACCAGGCCGCCGTCTTCCTCGGCCGTGCCGAATCGAGTCGTGGCCAGATGCAGCTGACCTCCCCCGAACGGGCTGTCGATGACAGCCGGGGGATCACCTGCAGCAGCTTCCAGCATGCGGACCAGCGAGGCTCTGAACTCTCCCGCAGAGCCGTCAGCGGATTTCTGGCGGGAACGGAAGACTTCAATCTCCCCTTCGCCAGGCAGCCCCTGCATGCGGATATAAACCAGGTCGAGCGACAGCGTCTCAAACAGTACGTCCGCCAGACTGTGCGCGATCCCCTGCGGACACAGCCCGGTCCAGACAGCAGGCAATGTCGACAGAGCCACCAGATCCCGTATTGTTCGTCGCAGGTGGCGATTTTCGTCAGATTCATTCTCCAGTTTCGCCATCAGGACGGTGCTTTCCCCACAGGCAGCGTATACCGGACGTCTGCCGGCCACCTCAAGACCGGTCCGCCTTCCGCTCCTCCAGTTCTCTCAGCATCTCACCGGGGGGGACGAAGAACGGATTCTCCTGCAGAATTCCACCGATGATCACCATCGGGTGGGTCCGCATGATGTCCATCACCACACGGGCGTCGAATCGGGCCAGGTCATAAGTGCAGATGACAGGGTCATGGAAATCCGGCAGAACGTAGTTCAGGCGGGTTTCGTATTCCACAATATCATGCACGTCGGGAAGGTCTTCCAGCGCCCATTCCATGCGGGCGATCCCTCGTGTGATTCCGCCTGGCGGACGGTTGGCCGGGTCCAGGATTTCCAGGATCTTGTCGATCATCCGATATTGATCGAAATGTCCTCCGGAGATGTAAGTCTGATCCCAGGTGCAGAGGTCGAGCTGCCCCCGTTCCTCGGCATCCACTACATCGATCCCTTCCGCCGCCAGCTGCCGCAGATGATCGGCCCGGTCCTTCGAATCAACAATGTGAAAGGCCCGGTCTCCCCTCTGAAATCCCTCTCTGATGAACGGCATCAGCACCCGGTACTCTTCGGCTCGAGAGTGAAAAAACGCACAGACGTGGTAGTTGCGGTGGAGGACCGATCCCGCGAGGCGCACAGGTTCCATCGTTTCCGGCATGAGTCTCTCCATATTGATCGGGGAGCAGCGGGCCATTGAATTGCAGCGTACGGCCCCGCTTCCTGGCGACTGCGGCTCGGCTGAACCCGGCAATACTACCAGAATCTGAAGGTGATCGCATTAAGTATACACAAGGCCGCAAGGGAATCCCCGACGCCACTGGCCCCGTTTCCGCGCCGGCAGCAGTCTGGCCACCGGCGCTCCTTCGTCGCCGCCAGGCCGGCTGCCGGGTGAATCTGAAGAGGTGAGTAAAATCAGGACGCTTTGAGGAGTATCCGCAATCCAGTGACGCGGCTGCCCGGTACCGGATACCGGGAATCGATGCATTCCCGGCATTCCTCAATCACCCGTTCCACCCGGCACGCCCGGCTCCATGCGGAGAACTATTTCCGGAGTCGGATGTTCATTCGCTGGCGGCTTCCGGACACCATCATTGCCTTTCCGCGGCGGGCCCCTTAAACCGATTCAGGCCCGGTTCACCAGAGTGAAACTGCAACAGGCCACCTCCCCCGACACCCTCCGGCAGCCCCCCCAGACCGGCTGCACAGTGCGGAAACTATCTCGGGCAACACGGCACTGTGCCTGGGCTTGCGAGTCTCGGCAGCATTCAGTAAACTCCGGTCTCGCAGCCCGGCAGCGACCCTGGTGCCAGAAATACTGCTGGCGACAGTTGCTGCTGATTGCTGTGGATCAACACTGCACCCCTAGCTCAATTGGATAGAGCATCGGTCTACGGAACCGAAGGTTTCAGGTTCGAATCCTGAGGGGTGTACTTGCCACAAGTCCTTTGTGGCACACATCTTGGCGACCGCATTTGCTAAAGGGCGTAGCGGTCTCATCAGTCCGGTTTCTCCGTAATTTACGGAGGAACCATGGAATGAGGAGACATTATGCCCCGCAGACGCAATCTTTCGCCGCCTGCTTACTGCCTCCACAGGGCCTCTGGTCGTGCCGTCGTACGCATCGACGGGAAAGACCACTACCTCGGCCCCCATGGCTCCCCTGAAAGTCACGCCGAATACGAGCGTCTACTCGCCGAATGGCGGGTCAGGAAAGCCGAACCCGGAATCCGCATTTCAGATGGGTCCGGCACCACGGCAGCCGCCCAAACCGCCAGCACGTCTTCGCCCGGTCACAGCCCACCACGCCGCAGAATTCGTCCGTCAGCAGTTCGGCTGCTACCTCGCCTCTGTGGCTCGGCCGGACCGCAAACCCCCTGAACCGGTCGGTCACGAAGGTCCACTGCCACAACTTCATCGTGGCCACCTTCGTCGGGGTTTCATCCGCTGAGACATGCTTCGGCTCCGGCAGGGCGCCGGCCAGCTGCTCATACGCCGGGCGGACAGCCTGCGTGGCCAGCGTCTGCTGCTTCACTGTCAGACCGGTGCTGCACGGCAGGCCGAACCCGGTTCCGGGGAACAGCCGTGTGCAACTAAGGTTCTGCTGGAATCAGGCCATCAGCGGTCCCGTGAAAGTCACCAGCCGCGGACCGGACTGACAGGTGGGCACGCCCGCCGGCAGCGGAGCACACGTCGATTCGCCGCAGCAGGAACAGCGCAGCCGATGCTGCTGTTATTCGGTGATCAGTGGCCTGATCGGCGGCAGTTCCCGCACCTGATGACGCAGTGGATCGGGATCGTCGCCATTGAGCATCTTGCCGCACTGCCGGCAGGCCTCCGGCCTGGGGGGAACCTGCTCGTCGCAGTCCGCGGCGGGGACCAGTGGCCGCTGATACTTCTGATGCGCCGGCTGGCCGTCCGTTTCCGATTTGAGCAGGCTTTCTTCTTAGGTGCCTGGCGTG
>JAGQPV010000928.1 GCA_020426545.1 Planctomycetaceae bacterium | reverse complement strand
GCAGCGAACCCGTGGCTTTCAGCCAGGCGGCGACCGACAGCACGTGCGTCAGCATCTGGCCTTTGTCGTCGGTGGCACCGCGGGCGTAGAGACATCCGTCGCGTTCGGTGGGTTCGAACGGCGGAGTGGTCCATTTTTCCACCGGGTCGGGCGGCTGGACATCGTAATGACCGTAAACCAGCACGGTGGGGGCACCAGGTGCTTTGAGCCACGTGCCGGTGACAATCGGATGGCCGGGGGTTTCGACGAGCTGTGCCTCCAGCCCGGCGTCGGCCAGCGTCTGCCGCACCCATTCGGCGGCCTTCCTTGTCTCGCCACGGTACTGCGAATCGCCGCTGATGCTGGGAATTCGCAGCAGTTCCTTCAGCTGTTCGACGGCCTGTTCACGGTGTGCTTCCAGATATTGCTCAACAGCATCTGTCACCAGCCTGTCTCCCTGTGCTGGGGTGTCCGTCCGGAGATTCTGGATTCCAGTCAGGGGAAAACGGCAGCTCGGGCAGTCACTTCGCAGCGGACGGCGGAGCGAAGAACCTGAGCGCTGAGCCCTGACGGAATGCGGGCGAGGAAATCATATCACCGGGAGAAGTGGCTGAACACCGGCCCGAAGGCCGCCAGCGGGGACCAGCGGGATCGCGGTGGATCGACGGGAGGACCAGAGAGGAGGAGCAGGGGCCGGCTCACTCAGCAGCGGTCAGGCGTCTTCGTCCAGCAGCCAGCGGCTGTTCTCGCCCTCATGCGGACCGCCGGGAGGAGCCTCCGAATCGCTGGCTTCGCTGAAATCAAACTGGCCGTCGTCAGCGTCGTCTGAAATCGGGACAGGAATATCCTGACTGAAATGCGACGGGAGGGGCGGGTCGGTATCCGGCCGGGGAGCCGCATCGACTGGGGCTGCCTGTCCTGCGGAGGCCCCATTGGCTGCGTGAGGGCGTTCCCCCAGGCTGGAATCTTCGTGCCGGCCGACGGGCGTCTTGCGGCTTTCCAGCAGGTATTTCACATCGCCAATGGAGATTTCATCGCCCAGGGCAATGCGGACTTCGCGTTCCACGCGGGTGCCATTGTGGGAGCAACCGTTCATACTGCCCAGATCCCGCAGGACGAAGTGATCGTTCACCTGAGCAATGCAGCAGTGTTTGCGGGAGACTTTGCGGCTGCGGGTCAGCACGACATCGCATTCCGGATGCCGCCCGACGAAGACGATCGCCTTGTCCAGCACGATCTGGCGACCTTCGCCGACTGGAACAAGGTATACCGCCATTGCTGCTCGCTCCGCTGAAGTTTCGATATGTATCGGTAAGGGCAGGAATGCCGCGGTGCTGCACGACGCCAGCCCGGGCCGTGAGTTCCTGCTTCAATCTGCCGCTGCTGCGCTTCCCTGCCGATCATAACCTGTGAAGCCGTCCACGGAAACGATTTTCCGGGTCGAGACCACCGGAGTGCGGGATCTCCCCTGAATTCCATCCGGCAGGAGGGAACAGGACAGCGGTGCCGCTGCGCCCGGTACCGCTCCGAAGGCGGTTGTTCTTCAGCGGTGGCCTGTCACGGCAGGGTCGGTGCGCCAGTGTTCGGGCAGAATGGGCGATTTAAGTCCCAGCTGACGGGCGATCCACAGGTCGTGCTGAATGCCGTCCTGAGAGCGGCTGCCGGTGCCTGGAAATACCTCGGCGTGCGGACCGATCGCCTTGGCCAGTTCTGTGACCTCATCCAATGGAGCCAGTCCCCAGGGCGGGCCGCCGCGGAGGAAGGTCGGGCACTGAATTCGATCGGCCAGCCAGCGGGGGTCGAGGCGGTTCACGGAATCGAGCATCGCTTCCCGCTGCCCGGGGAAGGTGCGGGCATAGTCCGCGTATT
>JAGQPV010000927.1 GCA_020426545.1 Planctomycetaceae bacterium | reverse complement strand
CTCATCCCTCATTCACCTCACCGGAGAACGGGCCGGATGCCGCAGCCACCATGACGCTGGTACATGCCGGCCCTTCCGGTGGAGAGCTGGATATCACTGGCTTCCCCATCATCCACCCGGTGAACTATCCCACATTTCATGTGGGGCAGATGTATTCGGAGCATGCCGGTGGAGGGCATGTCTGTCTGGGTGATGGATCGGTTCGCTTTGTTTCGGAGAACATTAATCTGCTGACCTGGGCCGAACTGGCCAGCATTGGTGAAGGGGAAGTCACAGGGGAATACTGATCGCCCCCTGCCGCCAGGCTTTCGGCTTTTCAGCCCCGAACGGAAAATTCCCCTGCCGACGGACCAGCTGCCGGATACAGCACCGCCCGGCAGACCACATGAACCGGACTCACCATGCACACTGACGTCAGGCAACAGATTCAAATTTCGCCACTGGCAGGCCGCCGGAGCTGGCTTCTCTGGCTGCTTGCTCCGCTCCTTCTCGCAGGCTGCGGTTACCCGGAAGTCAGCCCGAAGGCGTATGAAATTTCGAAAGCCCTGTTTTCCGCGGCCAGCCGCCAGAGTGAAGAACAGCTGGATCGGGCGGCCCGGCTGATCGAAACGGAACGGAAGGCCGGGGAAATCTCTCCGCGGGAAGCCGGCTGGCTCAACGAAGTGGTGGCCACAGCCCGGAAAGGCGACTGGCCGGAAGCCCAGGCCACGGCCCGTCAGATCATGGAAGATCAGATTGACCGCTGAGCGGTTTTCACGGCGGTTGGTGCCGCTCGATGGCACCTCAGGAATTATTCTGCCGCAGTGCCTGGCCGGTGAATGACAACGGGTGCTGGCTCATCTGCTCCGGGGTCCCGGCCGCCACGACCCGTCCACCTTCCGGCCCGCTGCCTGGTCCCAGGTCGATAATCCAGTCGGCCGCCCTGATCATCTCCAGCCGATGATCGGCGATAATCAGCGAACAGCCGGCCGCGACCAGATTCCGCAGGCTGGCGATCAGCTGGGGCAGTTCCGCCGGATGCAGACCGGAGGTGGGTTCATCCAGCAGGAACAGGGCGGTTCCCTGTCGGCGGGTGGCCAGTGCGGCCGCCAGTCGCAGCCGCTGCGTTTCGCCTCGGGAGAGTGTGGTAACTGGTCGGCCCAGGGTGAGGTAACCCAGCCCCACATCCTTCAGTGGCTGCAACCTTCTCTGCAGTTTTCTGCAGGAACGAAAGAACGTGAAGGCTTCTTCCACCGGCAGGTTCAATGCCTGGGCAATGTTCAGGCTGCGGTAATGAACCTCCAGGATTTCCCGCTGAAACCGGGTGCCATGGCACTCCGGGCACTCGGTCGCCACATCGGCCAGAAACTGCATGTCGACAGTCACCGTCCCGGTCCCGCGGCACCGGCGGCACCGCCCTCCCGTCGCGGCATTGAAGCTGAACGCAGCCGGGCCGAAGTTCCGCACTCTGGCCTCGGACGTTTCAGCGAACACCCGGCGTACTTCATCGAACCCACCCACCACCGTCACCGGCACACTGCGGGGCGATCTCCAGCTGGCGGCCGGTTCCACACCGGTTATCTCGCCGGCATGCTCCAGCCCGGTCAGTTCGTTCCAGTCCGGCAGCAGGCCGGGAAGCCGTTCGTCGTCCGCTGCATCATCCGCCTGGCTGGCGGGTGTCTGGCCGGTACAGGCAGGAAGCAGCGTGTGCCGCACCAGCGTGGATTTGCCGCTGCCGGATTCGCCGACAATGCCCAGAATTTCCCCAGGATAAGCGACCACATCGACGCCATCGACTGCTTTGATCGAGCCATAGTATTTTGTCAGATTGTGAGCAACCACCAGCGGCGGTACGCGGTTGATGATCGGCGCA
>JAGQPV010000926.1 GCA_020426545.1 Planctomycetaceae bacterium | reverse complement strand
GGTAACAGGTCTGCGGGATCCTGATGGGAACGTCCGTCAGGACGGACAGAAGCCATCCGGCCAGAAGGAAAACTCCCGAGAGGACGGCGAATATCAGTTCCGTCCGCTCTCCGAAGATGCCGCCGTGGGTGTGCTCGTGTTCTTCGTCGACTGCCGCATCGCGATGGCGGCTGGCGGCTTCCTGTGTTTCTTTCTTATCACGGTCACCCTCCCTGTGCCGCAGTGCCGGGCGTTCATTGGCACTGCCGGCAAGAGTCCGGATTGACCGAAGCCCGATCGCCTGCAGAGCAGTCCGTACCGAATCGGCGTCAGTCTGATTCCGGTCAAACTCGACGCGGATGATCCCGTCCGACGAAACCTCCGCCTCCAGTATTCCGTCGCGCTGCTGAAGTCTGGCTTCGATCGTTCGCGCCCGGCGGGCGTGTGTGGGTTCGCTCTTCAGAAGCACATGACCAAATCGCTCGCTGAGTTCCGCACCCGCCCGCCGCGCCAGGGCGCGAACTTCGCCCAGCGGGAGCCGATCTGCGTCGTAATGCACGCAGAACTGATCAGGCCGGTTCTCGCCAGTGGCGACGACATGTGCCGAATCAACCCCTTCCTTCGCCTCTATCAGTTCGCGGAGCCGCGCGACACATCGGTCGCGGGCATCCGGCACATCCGGCAGCAGCACCTGCAGGTCAATCCGCAGTCGTTCATTCATGATCTGCACCTTGCCGAAACACACTCCAGCTCGGGCGTGGCCGGGCCGGTGCCGGCAGTCGGACATGAGCGACTGTCAGCTGACGTACCCCTGGTGCTCTGTCATCCCGGTTCTGGACGCTGTGCCCGATCGCGGAAATGACAGTTCCAACGTGCATCAGCAGTGGCTGTACGCCGAACCCAGGCGTTCTTCTCAGGCACGGGATTCTGCAGGGGAAGAAACGAAGATCGCCCGCAGGCCGAGCAGACAGCCGCCGGCAACTGCGCTACATCAGACGCAACCCGCAGGACCGGTCGGGGTTTTCTCCAGTTGCCGGCGCAGCCAGTCGTACTGGCTGCGCCGGCAACGCAGACGTCCTGCCGCTGACGAATGGAAGTTACGACTGAAGCTGCGGTTCACTGAGCCTACTCATGGTCATGCCCATGGTCGTGGTCATGAGAGATCGCGGCATTGTAGGACTTGCCGCTGATCTTGAGCACAAGCCGGGCGTCGGCGCCCTCCTCGTCCAGATGTTCCGCCAGTTCGCTGTCTTCCGAGACAAACCGAGACGACTTGCCTTCCGGATCCTCCGGCATCGGACGAGCCGCCAGCGCGAACTGCTCCGACTGACCATCATGGCTTGCGTTGATGTGGACTTCACTCAATTCGACGGCGACAGCTTCCCTGGCGGAACTGTCCAGCAGGTAGATCGTGACCGTTCCTGCCTTGTCGTCGTGCACCAGCTCGCCATGGTATTCCTCGTCCCCCAGCTCGATCAGACTGCCATGGTGCGGGCCTTCGGTTGGGTGACTGTGTTCGCCGGCAGCCTGACTGGTGGCGTCGGAGGCCTTATCGGATTTTGCCTGATTGCCGCTGTTTCCGCAGCCGCTAATGGAGATGGCCGCAGCCAGAATCAAGCAGGTCACAGCATTCGTTGCAGAGCGTTGCATCGTTAGTCCTTGTCAGATGGATGAATGACTTTCGCGTGTGTTAAGCCGGCAGGGATCCGGATGAGCAGTGGAAAAAGCAGGGCGACTCGTTCCGACCGGTTTCGCCAGGCTATGCCGATGCTTCATGCGCCCGGCTGCGCGGAATGACTGACGCACTGCCAGTGGCCAGCAGAAGCCAGTATGAAGCGACAAATCCGCCGTGGTTTCAGCGGGACATTGCGCATGCG
>JAGQPV010000925.1 GCA_020426545.1 Planctomycetaceae bacterium | reverse complement strand
GTCCTCCGTGCGGGCGATGTACTCCTGCTGCTTCTCCTGCGAACGCTCCTCGACTTTCTTCCGTTCTTCCCGCTGCTGCCAGTAAGCTGAGAAATTGCCCCGGTAGCTGGTGACTCTCTGATCGAACATTTCCAGAATGCGGGTGGTAACCCGATCGAGAAAATAGCGGTCGTGGCTGACCAGAATGACCGCCTGCTCACAGCGGGACAGCCAGTTCTCCAGCCATTCGGTCGCGGCAATGTCCAGGTGGTTGGTCGGTTCGTCCAGCAGCATGACATCGGGGGAGTGCAGCAGCAGCCGGGCCAGCAGCGCCCGGTTCTGCTGGCCACCGCTGAACGTCTTCAGGGGACGGGAGTAATCGTCCTCGCTGAAGCCCAGTCCCTGCAGCACTTCGTCGATCCGGTGATCGATCTGCCAGGCATCCTGCTGATCGAGGTCGTGCTGCAGACCGTCGAACTTACGCTGCAGCTTCGCAAGGGCGGTTTCGTCTGTCGCGGAGGCCATTTCCCGGGCAACGGCTTCAGATTCCCGCTGCAGAGCGTACAGGTGCTCCAGCCCGGCCCGTGCTTCCTGCAGCAGTGTCCGGCTGTCATCAAACGTCACCTGCTGTGCCAGCAGGGCGATATCGGCCCCGCTGTGACGCTGCACATGGCCCGTATCGGGTTCATCGATTCCCGCGAGCAGGTGCAGCAGAGTCGACTTGCCGGCCCCGTTCGGGCCGACCAGCCCAATGCGCTCGCCCTGGCGGACTTCGAAGCTGACATCCCGAAACACGGGTTCGGAATCAAACTGTCGGGACAGGCCGTTAGCACTGAGCAGAATCATGGCAGCCCGTTGAAAAGGCAGGCAGCCGGCTGGGCTGCCCGCATCCGGCGGGCAGACTGGCTGGTGCCCGTTGTGAAATTCTTCAGTCTGGTGTGCTGAAGAACCTGAAAATAACGTCAGGTAGTGGTCGAAAAAAAACGACTTCAGAGCCGGAGGATGGACCGATATAGAGACGTCTGTTCCGATGGAAAGTCGCCTGCCTGGCCGGCACATGAGGCCCGGCAGCCCGGGTGGCGGGCAAACGGCTCCAGGATACGGATTCTCCTGTGACAGCAGCACCAGCGGTCATCCGGGCCACCGGCTGTGAACGGCGCATCCTAGTGCAGCAGGCAGGAACCAGGCAACGGTTCCTCGGGGGCGATCAGTGTACGCAGGCTCTGGTTGAAGCCGGTCAGACCGGGCCCGGTGCGGGCCTCGCGAGTCGCTGCGGAAACCCGGAATACCGAAAACAGGTGGCAGGTGGGGTGCCGGGCGGCTAGACTTTGCAGGTGCGATCACAAGGAGGCCACTGATGCCGAGACAGTTTGTACTGACCCTCACAGCCGCCAGTCGCGTGGGAATTCTGGCTGCCGTCACCAAAGCTCTCGATGAGCTGGGCGGCAACCTGCACGCCATGGACCAGACTGTGCTGCAGGGCTATTTCACGATGATCCTCTCCGCGGATTTCCCCGAACACCGGGATCCGCAGGTGGTGATCGATCATATCCGGGACATCGGCCGTCCGTGGGGCATCGATGTCACGCTCAAAGATCCCGAAGCCGACCAGCTGTCCGATACCGGCGAAGATACGTGGATCTGCGCGGTCGAATTCTTTGGCCCCGACCGCCCGGGACTGCTGCGGCAGATGGCTTCCCGGTTCGCGCTGGAAGGCATCAGCATTATCGAACTGCATGGCCGGCGGAATGAGGAAGACGACGAGGTGAACATGAAGCTGGAGCTGGCTGTGCCGGACAGCTGTTCGCCCGATGTGGTCTACAACTTCATTCAGGATCTGCAGGAGAGCACACAGCTGCAGACCAGAATTCACCCGGTC
>JAGQPV010000924.1 GCA_020426545.1 Planctomycetaceae bacterium | reverse complement strand
CGTGCCTTCCGCCCGCAGCGTGTCGCCCAGTTTTACCGGTCGGGTGAAGTTCACATTCAGCTGAACTGTCACCACGTAATGCCCCGGAGGAGCCACGGAGACCGCGGCATAGCCCATGCAGGTATCGAGCAGGGTGGCCGTCACTCCGCCGTGCAGCAGCCCCATCGTGCGGCAGTGCTTCTCTTCCACCGTAATTGTGAAGACGGCCCGCCCGTCGGCGGATTCCACATGGCGAATGCTGAGGGTCTCCAGCAGCGGAACCTTCCGCCTGGAGCCATCGAACGTTCCGGCGGGGGCATCAGCTGATTTCGCGCCCTCTGATGCGACTTCAGAGGAGAGAGCTGCGGGTTTCTGTTCCGTCATGAGGGGCCATTTCTCTTGAGATCCGCCGCTGACCGGGCGGTGGTGTTCCTGCTGAGCGGAAACGGAAGAGCCAGACGAGGCAGCCTATGCTGATGGAGGGGCAACGCAGCTGCCAGGTTCAGTCATTCGTCGGTAGGCCGGTGCCGCCCTGCCCTGCTCCGTATTACGACTCTGCAAATTTCACGCGTCAGGCGATGAGGGGGCCGCACCCGTTGTTGGCAGCTGCATTCTTCCGCCTGGCCGGTCTGCAGTCCACTCTCTTCCGGAAGACCGGCCGTTTCCCGCCCGGTCTGCTGATTCGGGGTGAATCCGGAAGACTGCCTCGGGCGGGAACCCGGCGAAATGCGGGCGGGTGGAAGAGGACCTCTGTGCAGAGCCCCTGGTGGCGGTCGCTGGAAAGGCCCATGGAAACGTGATAGGCTGCGCTGCTGGCTGAAAGTGCATACATGACAGCTGCCAGAGCAGATTCGGTTGCCCTGGCAGACCACGCCACCCGGCAGGCAACCGCCCGGTTCTGCCGGCTGTTGCTCACACCGCCGCTGCCTGAGATCGAGGTTCTTATGCTCCGCTATTTCCCCTCTCCCGTTCGCCTGCTGATGGTACTTTCTATTGCCGTTGCTGCCGGCTGTGGCGGTGGTGGTGACAAGGCCGGTTCCGGCGGTGGAGACGAACCGAAGTTCATCAGCATTGGCACGGCTCCTCCGGGAGGTGCCTTCTACACCGTTGGCTCGGCCGTGAGCGACGTGCTGAACGGCGAGAAAGACGCCTCCGGCTGGCGTCAGGTCACCGCGGAAGCCACCGGCGGTTCGCTGGAAAACCTGCGTCGTCTGGAATCGGGCGATGTGCAGCTGGCCCTGTCCAACTCGACCATCACCTGGAATGCCGTGCGGGGCGAAGAAGGCTTCGACAAGAAGTACGACGTCAAAGCCGTGATGACTCTGTTCCCGCTGGTGGCCATGTTCGTCACCCGGGAAGGTTCCGGCGTGGAGACCATTCAGGACCTGAAGGGTAAGCGGGTGGCCGTGGGCCCGGAAGGTGCCGGTTTCGAGTATTTCATCCGCCCAATTCTGCGGGCTCATGGTGTGTCGTACGATGATTTCGAAGACGTGTACGGCAGCATGCAGACTTCGGCCAACTATCTGCAGGATGAATCGGTGGCTGCCACCTTCCTCGGTGGTGCGCTGCGGGCCTCGTCCATCACCAGTGCCGCCGCCACGATGGACATCAAACTGGTGCCCTACGGAGAGCAGGAACGACAGCAGCTGATCGCGGAAATCCCGTCCTTCAACGCCGTGGTGGTTCCCGCCGAAACCTACAAAGGCCAGACGGAACCCTTCGCCGGCCTGAATGTGGGTTCGGCCCACCTGATTGTCCGTTCGGATGCGAGCGAAGAGTTCGTGGCGAAGGTCGTGAAGATCATTTACCAGAACCGCGAAAAGGTGGCCGAGAAGCATGCGGCCGGCCGGTCGATCACGGCGGAGAATGTCGTCCGGAACA
>JAGQPV010000923.1 GCA_020426545.1 Planctomycetaceae bacterium | reverse complement strand
GGCGATTCAGCCTGGTCGAAGCCACGCTCGCGGCGATTCGGACTATGTACCAGCAGTCTTCACCGCCGGAATGGTTCTCGCTGCTCAGTGGCGTGTGCTGGCCGATCAAGCCGGCCAGCAGGATAATGCAGGATCTGCAACAGGCGGGGGCAGATGCTTTCATGGATCATCAGCGTATCGACCCCAACTGTGCAACGGGAAATTGGAAACAACTGTGTGTGGAGCGTTTCCTGCGGTATCCCGTTGTCTCCCGTCTGCACGAAAATCCGCGTTACGACTGTTTGCTGAAGTTGCCGCCGGCCCTGTCGAAGCCTTTCCTTCCCTTCTCTGGTGATCTGCAGCTGTACGCAGGCTCGCAATGGTTTACTGCGAACGCTCGGTGTGCCGAACGAATTCTGAACTGGTGCAGCAGTCGGAAATATCAGTCGCTCGCACGGTACTGCCGGCGGATCCGATTTGCCGATGAATTCTTTCTGCAGACGGTACTCGCCAACAGCGACGGCCTTGTTCTGCAGAATGACAACCTGCGGTACATCGACTGGCATACTCCCGGCGTGAGACACCCGAAGGTTCTGGATCAGGAGGACTTGGCGGTCCTGCGGGAGTCGCCCGCCCATTTTGCCCGCAAGTTCTTGCTTGCTAATGACGATCCGATGGCGGAGTTTCTCGATCAGATGGTGTTCGGAGAGCAGGCGGCGCAAGGCCCCCGGAATTCCAACGGCTCACTCGCTCCGGTTCAGCTCGTGAACAGGGAGAGTGGTGCACCGGTCATCTCAGCCCCTCCAGCAGCAGAACCGTCAGTGAGTTCGCCTGAGGCAGAGCGGAGCCAGAGGAAGGGCGAACTGTCGCTGTGCATTGTCAGCAAGCAGCCAGCTGAGCAGGCTGAGACATTCATTCGCCAGCTAGTGGACGACCTTCCATTCGACAATCGGGTGTTATACGGCAATCCTCCGCACACCGACAGCCGCACCGGATTCGTGTTCGACCGCAGCCTGGCCGAACGGGCCTGGCTGAAGCTCCGCCGGAGGGTCGCGACGATCAATGAAGAGCAGCTGCAGGATGCAGCCATGGCCCGTCATCTGCGGCGGGCTGGTGTGAATGTAATGCTGGCTCAGTATGGAACAACGGCGGTGCGGATGATGTGGGCCTGCCAGATGGCCAGTATTCCGCTGGTGGCTCACTTCCACGGGAACGATGCCTACAACCATGCCGTTCTGGCCGAGTACCGCGACAGGTATGTCGCGCTGTTTCAGCAGGCGGCGGCCATTGTGGTGGTGTCCCGGGCGATGCGGCAGCAGCTGATCAGCCTGGGAGCACCCGAGCAGAAGCTGGTGTGGATTCCCTGCGGCGTGAACGCGGTGCAGTTCTCAGGAGCCGACCCGGCTGGTGCGGAACCTCATTATGTCGCCGTGGGCCGGTTTGTGGAGAAGAAGGCCCCGCACCTGACGTTGCTGGCGTTTGCTGAAGCACGCCGCGCCGTACCCGGACTTCGCCTGACAATGATCGGCGATGGCCCGCTGTGGGGGGCCTGCCGCGACCTGGCCGCTCAGTTTGGCGTGGCTGAGGCCGTGGATTTTCCCGGTGCGATGGATCATGCGTCTGTCTGCCAGCGAATGGTCACTGCTCGGGGGTTGGTGCAGCATTCGGTCCGGGCCAGCGACGGAGATGCGGAAGGAACGCCAGTATCTGTCACCGAGGCCCAGGCCAGCGGGTTGCCCGTCATCGCCACCCGGCACATGGGCATTCAGGACGTGGTGGTGGATGGGGAGACCGGCTATCTGGTCGACGAACGGGATGTGTCCGCCATGGCCGAGCGGATGGTGCAGCTGGCCCGCGAGCCGGAGCTGGCGGCCGAGATGGGCCGC
>JAGQPV010000922.1 GCA_020426545.1 Planctomycetaceae bacterium | reverse complement strand
GGTAAAACCGCTCACGTCACTGGTGACTTCGAAATGCCCGAATGCCCCCGCTCCCTTGGCATGGGGCTGGCGGTCGGGGATCCGCTCCCGGTTGAAGTTGGCCATCTGCTCCAGCAGATAATGGTCCTGCAGCAGAATTGGCCCGTCCGGCCCGACGGTCAGCGAATGCTCATCGCTGGAGACAGGAATTCCGGCATCGGTGGTGGTGGGTTTTCGCTCGTCACTGGTCATGCTCGCGCTTTCTGCTGGTGTGGCCCGAATGGATGCTGTCTACAGCGGGAAGACATCTCATATGCCCCGGTTGCCTCATAGGCCCCGGTCAACCGCGAGGAGCATCGCCATGAGGCATGCCGCAACGGTGGAGCCGCCGGCTGTTCTCAATAGAGCAGGCCGGCCCGCAGGCTCTCGGGGCAGAGAGATCCGTCGAACACTGTAGGCCCGGGTGTGCCAACCTGGCAACATTTCTGCAGAGCGAGGCAGTCGAACGCCTGGTGCCGCTGGAAGGGAAATCCCTGTCGTACAGGACTACGGTCCTGAATCCTGGTTTCTACTGGCGGAAATCTTTTTCGCGACGGCCGTTTTCTGCAGGCCGCTCAGTTCGGGCAGTACCCGTTCATACCAGTACAGGGCCCGACTGCGGAGGGCATTCTGCTGCGAACCGCGGGTCGATTCAGCCCGGTTCCACCAGGCATCGGCCAGTTTGAGCTGGTCCGCGGGTTCGGTGGGATGCATGAGTTCCAGCTCCGCAATTTTCTCGAATTCCTCGTGCCCGCTGCGCTGTAGCAGCGGCAGTCCCTCGGCCCAGTTGTTCCGGCGAAGGCACAGGTACAGCCCGCGAATCCGGCTGGCGTCCTCATCGTCGGGGCTGGTGCTCAGCTTGTCGCTGGCGTCCTCGAATTCCTGAAACTCCCGCCGGCGGTCGATAATGCGGTCCCGGGCGGTGGAGACCCGATCTATCAGTTCGCGGTCTTTGATTCGCCTGCCCGCCATGCGGGCCACGCTGTTCAGTTCGCTGCCGAGATCAAATTCCTCCGCCCGGATCGCCTCGTCGACCGCGGACAGGGCCGAATCCGCCACCAGCCGGGCGATATCATCCGACCGGGCCTCCCGCCGCGCGGTTTCCAGCGTCTCGGCCTTCAGCTGCAGGGCGTTCACCTCGAAGATCCGCCCCAGCTCATCGATTGACTTCAGCGCTGTCTGTACATCGCCGGCTGCGGTTGCCAGGTTGCGGGCTTCCCGCAGCAGCACATACCGGTCCGCATTTTCTGTAGGCGGTTGTGCCGTCCCCAGCATGATCATTGCCAGTTCGGTCTGCTCGGCCGGCTGTTTTGCACTGGCATACTCCTGTTTGAAGATCTCCCGAATCTGCTGTTCCGCCTGTTTCTGTGCCGCTTCGTCCGGTATCTCGGCCCGCTGCAGACCGGGAACGCCGGCCGGCGGAATGGAACCGGTTCCCGGCAGCTTCGGCAGCCGCCACAGATGAACCGCGAATTCGTCGTCCTTCAGGTACGGGCCTCCTTTGGGGTTGGGGTACGCACCAAACCCGGAGGCTGCAAAGCGGCCGTCCGGTGAAACGGCGAGGTAACCGGTGCAGTGGGTTTCGGCATCGAACCGGTGCAGCTGCCGGCCGGTTTCCATGTCCCACACATGCAGAGTTCCATCCGACCCGCTGGACAGGAACCACTGTTCGCCCGGACCGGGCACCACATCGAACACGCCGCCTGACTTCCCCTCGAACCGCCGCAATTCCTTCCCGGATTCCACGTCCCACAGACGAACCGAACCATCCGAGCTGCCGGTGAGAAACTGCTGGCCGTCACGAATGAAAACTACCGAAAACACGCTGCTGGTGTGGCCTTCGAACCGCTT
>JAGQPV010000921.1 GCA_020426545.1 Planctomycetaceae bacterium | reverse complement strand
CAGCATGATGCCCCTGAATCGGTCTGACGGAGGTGCAGAGCAGAGGACACTTACCACAGACAGCTCGTCCGTCGAATTCGGAATCGGATCAGAAACAGAAAACCCTTCCGACGGCAGCGCCGGCGCTCCCGGCCTCTATCGTGACCGCACCGCCTGGTCCAGCAGCAGCCGGGTGACTTCGGACTCCGGCCGCAGCTCCAGCGACCGGCGAAGGACCAGTTCGGCATCAGCAGCCCGACCGGCGGCAAGATACGCGGCACCCAGGTTGTGCAGGACGGCCGCGTCGTCCGGCTCGACATGGGACAGCTGCTCCAGCCAGCTCAGCGCGGCCGCAGGTGAGTGCTGCTCGAACACGATCCGGCAGATCTCCCGCAGGGCACCGGAATGTTCCGGCTGCTGACTCAGGGTCTGCCGCAGGATCCGTTCGGCCTGAGCGACATCACCCCGCTGTTCTGTCAACCGGGCTGCGAGCACCTGACGCTCCGGTCCGTCAGCCGGTGAGTCTGCCCAGGCGGCCAGCAGCGTCTCGACCTCCGCATGGTCTCGCTGACGCAGCAGGTTCTCTCCCAGCCCCCGCCAGCCGGCCGGATACCCGGGCCGCCGCCGGACGATCTCCCGCCACTCTTCCCGTGCCCGCTCCAGCTGGCCCCGGTCCTCCAGTACCAGCGCCAGGTTGTGACGGGTCTTCGAGTCGGCCAGATGGATATCGACGCTGGTCAGATGACGTCCGGCCGGCTCCTCCAGAATGCGGCGATACGCAGCTTCAGCATCCTCCAGTCTTCCGAAGTGGTGGTGCAGAGTGGCCTGCCGGAACAGCAGTTCGCGGTCATCCGTCAGCTGTTCCAGAGCACTGCGGCACACGGTGTCGGCCTCGTCATGGCGGTCGGCCTTTGTCAGTGCGCTGACCAGCAGGGCATACGCTTTGCGAACGTGTGACTCATCCGGTCCCGAGACCGTCAGGCAGCGGCGGAGATAATCGACCGCGTCGTCGTGCCTCCCGGCGTCCTCGCAGGTCATGCCGAGGTTGAACAGCACGAACGGGTGCTCCGGCCGTTCGGCCAGGTCCTTCGCCAGAATGCGGAAGTCGCGCTCCAGCTTGCGTGCCCGGCCGGCCTCGCTGTGGTCGGCCCCGGAATGAACTACGTGGATGTCCGTCAGCACCACGTCTCCGCCGGCGCGACGGATGGCCGGCAGGATCTGCTCGTGGATCCGATGCTCGAACCGCAGTTCCGGGCGATTGCGGAACAGCTTGACATGATCCACCACCGTCAGTTCCTGATCGCCGGCGCCGGGACAGTGGACCTGACACACAAACCCCAGGACCCGGGGGTCGTGCGGGCCATCGGCCAGTTCCCGCAGCCCGCATCCGCAGTCGTCGGGGATGCTGTCGTCCGAATCCATCCAGAACACCCACTCGCCGCGGGCGTGCCGCAGCGACTCGTTGCGGGCGGCAGAGAAGTCGTCACACCACTCGAAGAACGACACGCGGGCACCCAGCTCGCGGCAGATGTCGGGCGTACGGTCGGTCGAGCCGGTGTCGACCACGATCATCTCGTCCACCCACGGCCGGATGCTCTCCAGGCAGGGGCGGATGGTGTGTTCGTTGTCCCGCACGATCATGCACAGCGACAGACGGCACCTGAAGCCCTGTGAAGTTGTACTATCCGCTTCAGCCTCGGCAATATCTGGTACGGAATCCGGTTGCTGCGGTTCAGGCATTACCGTTCGCGGCTGTGCGGCTGCCGGAGCTGTACTCCACTTCTGTGCGTATTCGTCGCGGTTACGTGCCAGCAGCTCCCCCAGGTCGATGCCTGCTGCCCGAAAACTGGCGCTGCCCACATGATGCACGAAGGCGTCGCGGGCGATTACACA
>JAGQPV010000920.1 GCA_020426545.1 Planctomycetaceae bacterium | reverse complement strand
TGGCCGTGGCTGGTGGCTGGGCGGTGAGCCGCAAAGCGAACCGCATCGCTTATGCAGCCCACTCGGGTGATCACACGATCTACCCCGACTGCCGCCCCGAATTCACGGCCGCCATGCGGCAGGCTCTGGGCCTGGCCGACTGGCACCAGGTGGACCTGTACTGCCCCTTTGTGAATCTGACGAAAGCAGACATCGTGCGCCGCGGGGCCGAGCTGAGCGTCCCGTTCGCGGAGACGTGGTCCTGCTATGAGGGCGGCCAGCAGCACTGCGGCCTGTGCGGCACCTGCGTGGAACGCAGGGAAGCCTTCGAGCAGGCCGGCATCGTCGACCCGACCAGCTATTCGGCCTGACTTCCGCTTCGGTTGCGCACCGGGCCTATGTGCCCTTCAGCCGTTTCAGTTCCGCTTCCGCGGCGTTCACCTGCTGCTGCAGCTCGACAACCTCCGCGGGATCATCGCACTGGTCTTTGGCACCCGCCAGCAGCTGCCGCAGTTTCTTCAGTTTATTCTGCAGTGCCTCGGCCTGCTTCTTCTCTTTTTTGCCCATCGCCATCGTACGTGCGCTGCTCCTGTCTCGTTGAAGTATGAATCCGGCACGCCCCGCGCTCCGCGGCCGGTCGATTCGTTCTCTGGCTGTCTGCTGCCCTCGCAGGCTGCTCAGGCCATCAGATCGTGAATCACGTGCCCATGTACGTCGGTCAGCCGCATGTCGCGGCTGCTGAATCGAAACGTCAACCGGGTGTGGTCGATGCCCAGCAGATGCAGCATTGTGGCATGCAGATCGTGAATCTCAAGCCGGTTCTCCACCGCGTGATAGCCGAATTCGTCGGTTGAACCATAAGTCATCCCGCCGCGAATGCCTCCCCCGGCCATCCACATGGAGAATCCGTAAGGGTTGTGGTCCCGGCCGTCGCTGCCCTGGGCCATCGGGGTGCGGCCAAACTCGCCCGACCACACCACCAATGTGTCCTCCAGCAGCCCGCGGGATTTCAGATCCGCCAGCAGGCCGGCAATCGGCCGGTCGACCGCGCGGGCATTCTTCTCATGGCCATCCTTCAGGCCCCGGTGCTGGTCCCACCGGTCGGCAGCCGGGTTAGGGCAGGTCAGTTCGATGAACCGCACGCCCCGCTCAACCAGCCGCCGGGCCACCAGACACTGATGACCATAGATTCGCGTGTTCTCGAACTCATCGTTCAGCCCGTACATCTCCTGCGTAGCCTTTGTCTCCTCGCTGATATCCATCAGCTCCGGCACGGCCATCTGCATGCGGAAAGCCAGCTCGTAATTGCTGATCGCCGATTCGACGGCATCGTGCGGGCCGATGCGGCTCAGCACGGAGCGGTCCAGCGTCTGCATCAGTTCCAGCTTCCGCCGCTGGGCGGCCGGCGTCGGCTCGTGCGGCTTGAGATCGGCCACCGGCGTCGTGCCGCGGCGGAACACCGAACCCTGGTACGTGGCTGGCAGGAATCCGTTGTGGAAGCAGTCCAGCCCGCCGGGCGGAATCAGCCCGCCGTTCAGCACCACAAAGCCCGGGAGTTCATCGCTCTCCGTCCCCAGACCGTACATCGCCCAGCTGCCCATGCTGGGCCGGCCCTGCAGTCCGTGCCCGGTGTGCAGGAAATAGTTGGCATTGGTGTGCTCGGAGAACGGCGAAGTCATCGACCGGACCACGCACAGGTCGTCGGCCTGTTGTCCCACATGGGGGAACAGGTCGCTCACCGGCAAGCCGCTTTCGCCGTACTGGCGGAATTCCCACGGCGACTGCAGCACATTGCCGATGTTGTTGAACTGCGTGGGCAGCGCCTTCAGCGGAAAAGGCTTTCCGTTGTCCTGCCGCAGCCGGGGCTTGGGGTCGAAGGTATCGACCTGCGACGGG
>JAGQPV010000919.1 GCA_020426545.1 Planctomycetaceae bacterium | reverse complement strand
GCCACAGTCGTCGATGTGTTTAAAAGCGGCATGAGCGAGTACGACGCCAACCTGGTCTTCTGCAACCTGGACTACCTGCAGCAGGTCCGCGGCATGATCGATCCTTCCACCGGAATCCGGTCGATCACCTCGATCCAGCTGAAGCTGAAAGACTTCAACGACGCCGACGAAGTCGTGCGGCGGCTGCGGGCGGCCTTCCCGCCGGGTGCCTACACCGTGCGGACCTGGGAACAGAAACAGGGGCCACTGCTGGCCGCTGTGGAAGTTGAGTCGGCCATTCTGAACGTGCTCCTGTTCCTCATTATTGCCGTGGCCGGCTTCGGCATTCTGGCCATCTTCTACATGATCGTGGTGGAGAAGACGCGGGACATCGGCATCCTGATGGCCCTGGGTGCCAGCTCCCGCGGGGTGATGAGCATCTTCCTGTCCTATGGACTGGCTCTGGGCATTGTCGGCAGTGGAGTCGGCGTCGCGCTGGGCCTGCTGTTCGTGGACAATATCAACCTGATCGAGCGGTGGATCACCTGGCTCACCGGCCGCAAAGTGTTCGACGAGAAGATTTACTACTTCCCGGAGATCCCGACGTCGGTCAACCCGGCAATGGTGATGTGGGTCGCTGCCGGCGCCATGGCCATTGCCGTCCTCGCCAGCATTCTGCCTTCCCGCCGGGCGTCCCGGCTGCGTCCGGTGGAAGCACTGCGTTACGAATAACGGGGCGCTGCCGCTCTGCACTCAATATCCAGCCCGTCGCCAGCAGCGGATGCTGCTGCGGAATCCAGACGTCCAGGTCGGACACATCACACAGGGACCGTGCCGATGACTACACACTGTCCGCCGCAGGATACGCGGCTCGCGGGAAAACCTGCCAGAGCTGATGTTCCGGAGACGATCCCCATGCCCGTTACACAGCTCACCGCTGTCGCCATCGAGAAATCGTACCGCAAGGGACAGCACCATGTGCCGGTGCTGCAGGGCGTGGAAGTCCGCGTCCAGCGGGGCGATTTCATGGCCATCGTGGGTCAGTCCGGCTCGGGCAAGAGCACTCTGCTGCACCTGATGGGGCTGCTCGACACACCCGACGTGGGCGAAATTCTGCTGGATGGCCGTCGCATCGACGACCTGCCCGCCTCCGCCCGCAATGAACTGCGGAACCGCGTCTTCGGTTTCATTTTCCAGTCGTATCATCTGCTGCCCGAGTTGAGCCTGCTGGAAAACGTGCTCACACCGCTGATGATTCGCAACTCGCTGTGGGGTTACTGGAAACAGCGGAAGGCCTGCGTCGAATCCGCCCGCGAAATCATTGCCCGCGTGGGTCTGGACCACCGCCTCAAGCATCGCCCTTCCGAGCTTTCCGGAGGAGAAATGCAGCGGGCGGCGATTGCCCGGGCCCTGATCGCCAGGCCGCAGGTGCTGCTGGCGGACGAGCCCACCGGCAACCTCGATACCCGCACCGGCGAGGAAATCACCGACCTGCTCGCCAGCTTGAACGAGCAGAATCAGCTCACTATTATCATGGTGACCCATGATGAAAAAGTGGCCAAACTGGCTCACCGTACCGTGCGGCTCAGCGAAGGTCGGATCGAAGCAGCTGGCGAAGCAGCCTGAATTCTGTCTGCCGCAACTCCCGTTCACACGGGAGCCTGGCAGTCAGGTCTGTTCCCGCGGTGCAGGCGGTGCAGCGTCTCAGAATCTGTGACGCCCCGGCCGGCGCGGTGTGAACACACCAGCAGGGTTCGGACCTCGCACCAGGGCGGGCTTCGCTGCAGTGCGAATCGGAATGCTGTCCGTAACCGGAACCAGACCGTAACGGCAGGCAGACTGGCCAGGCTGTGGCCGGAAGCTTCAACTGAGGGTTACTGCCTGAAGAACGGTTCCGTC
>JAGQPV010000091.1 GCA_020426545.1 Planctomycetaceae bacterium | reverse complement strand
CCGGCACCGGCAGTGGTTATCAGCGGCTCTGAGTGCCTGTCCGGAATGTCGGACACGCTGCAACTCGCACGCTCAACGCGGGGGCAGTTGCCGAAACTTCCAGGCAAGGTCGTACTCGGCTGACTGGTCTGGATTTCTTCTGCAGGTCAGGCTGTGCCTGACGAATCTAACCCTTGCGGCACTAAGTGGTTATTACATTTCTGAAGGCACTGCTGGACCAGCCAGCAGTGGCATACTCTGGGACCAGACGCGGCTTCATCTCTCTGCATTTGCTCGCTACGACAGAACATCTCTCCGGACAGGCACTGAGTTGTCGTCGTCACGACAGCCGCTTCAGCTTCGTGATGCGACCGGTCGAGACCCATTCAGCCACGAACAGGCTGCCGTCGCTGGCGAAGCACGCGTCGTGCGGATGCACAAACCGGCCGTCCTTCCACTGCTGGCGATCATTGCGGATCCCCTTGACCGACTTGATGCGGGCGGCATCATCGCCCAGCCGGGCCACCACATTGTTCTTCTCGTCCAGAATGCTGATTCGGGCATGCAGTTCGGGCACGACCAGCAGGTCCTGCCAGGTATCGATATTGGCCGGCAGTCCGTAGCCGGTGAGTGTATCGAGGTAATCACCGTCGAGCGTCAGATACTGCACGGTGTGATGGGCCCGGTCGCAGATCGCCACCTGCTCCTCGCGCCCGGGACGCCGGTCAATCCAGATGCCGTGCGGTGTTGCAAACTTGCCTTTGCCTTCGCCCGGCCCGCCGAATTTCGACACCCACTTGCCGTCTTTGTCATAGCGGTGGATGTAGAACGAACCATAACCGTCGGCCAGCAGGAAACCGCCATCGTCGAGAAAGGCGAAGTTTGTGGGCAGGAAGCGATCCCGCCCCCAGACCTTCTGCGGGTTCTCTGCTTCGCCATCGGCATACACGCCGGATTCCATCGGCGCGAACTGCTGCCACACGGTTTCGCCCGTCAACGTCAGCTTGGCGAACGACTTCACCTGCTGATAAGCGCAGACATACAGGAACTCCTCGCTCCCCTCTTTCCGCACTTCAATGCCATGCCCGCCACCCTGGAACTGGCTGCCAAAGGCCCGCAGAAACCGCCCCTGATCATCGAATACGAAGATCGACGGATGGTCCTTCAGTTCGGCGCGGCCTTCATGAATCACATACAGGTTGCCGGCTTCATCCACCGCCACGTTGTGCGTGGTCTGCCAGTCATATTTTTCCGGCAGCTGCGGCCAGTCGTGCTGTGCTTCAAATTGGTGGTCGCCCTCGCCCAGGATGATCTGTGAATCCGTCTTGCTGGCAGTCGCCACGAAAGGCGCGCCGGCCAGCACGGTGCCGGCAGCAGCTGCCGTGGAGGCGGAAGCCGCCAGGAACTGGCGACGCGAAACGGACTGAGGCGAAGGGCGATGCATGAACTGTTCCCTCAAGAGAGCACTGCGGGACGGGAATCTGAATTTCTGTCGATCATGGCACACGGGCCACGCAATGAAAAGTGGCCCGCGCGGAGAACCGGGGAAGATTTCGTGCTCCCGGCGGATGAAACTCAGCTGAACTGTGCCGCACCTGCAGTGGCTCCCGCAGCGGTCCGTGACCACTCTGCAGCCCGTGTGCGTGGGGATCCTCGCGGGGAGTCTCGTCGGCGCATAAAAAAAGTGCCCGGAGAGCAGGGCTCTCCGGGCACCGGATGACTTTTCAGATTTTCCCTCAGCTGCCGTGCCCGCCCCGCGAACTCAGCGGCGGTTGCGGAAGAAGGGCAGCGACATCAGCAGTCCGGAAGCCCGGGGCTGCTCCACCACGGGGCCGGGAAGTGTGGTCGGGCTGATGACCGTCCCGTCCTCGGCGATGATCTGTCCGTCCTGATAGATGACCGTGCCACCATTCTGGCCGGGAATCATCTGGCCATCAGGATAAACGACCCCACCGATCGGCTGGCCGGGCAGCGGGTTGCCCACATACACCACCCCTTCGGGACCGGCGCCCTGCAGCATTTCACCGGAGAAGGCCGGTGTCGAGTAGGCCACACTGCCCAGCGACTTGCCTTCTTCACTCCAGCTGGTCCACTGTCCGACCTGCTGGCCGTTGATGTAGTCCCCTTCGAGCTGCTTCATGCCGTTCGGGTGCCACCAGGTCCAGTGGCCGGCCCGCTTGTTGCTGGCATGCTCGCCCACCACCTTCTTCTGGCCGGTCGAATACCATTCGGTATGCACGCCCACCGGGTTTCCGGCAAGGAAGGTCCCTTCCCGCTTCTTCTGGCCGTTGGAATGCCACCAGATCCACGGCCCATGCAGGCTGTCTTCCGCCGGACGATCCAGAGCGACGGGAATCACTTCGCCTTCCCACCAGTCGTAGTCAGACGCCTTGCGATCCACGGCCCGCAGAATGCGTCCTTCGGACACCTTCTTGCCTTTGTGATACTTCCGCTGCTTCGGCTCCAGCTTGCGACCTCTGATCCACTCTTCTTCACGAACCAGAGAATCATCCGCGGGCCAGTAGCTGGCGGTTCCGTCGATCAGACCATTCTGAAAGATCACCTCGCTGTGTTTGGAACCATCAGCCCGCCAGACCGTGGCCACGCCGTGCGGCCGATCGTTCTGGAATTCCCAGGTCCGGATGATCCGGCCTTCGTCGTCGGTGATCGTCCAGCTGCCATGCAGCCGGTCTTCCACGAAGGTGGCTTCCGACGTGAACGGACGGGTGAAATCCTTGTAGATGTCGCCCGTCAGCTTGTCATCGCCATCCGGCAGATAATACCGCACCCATTTGCCGGTGGCTTTACCGTTCACATAGGTTCCGCTGCCGAGCAGCTTTTCTTCCGGTGTGAACATCTTCCACGAGCCGTGGTTGACGTAATTCCGTTTGTGGTCGAGCACCACTTCCCGCTCGATCCGGACTTTCCCGTCCGGGTACCGCTCACGAATGGTTTCCGTGGCGGAAACCGTTATGGGGGCAGTACCAGGGACACCCTGCAGAGAGGGCGCACTGTTTTCCGGAAGCGGTTGAATGGCTTCTTCCGGCCCGAAGCTGTTCTGGCCTGAAGCCGGCGGTGTCGCCAGCTCGGCTGGAACTGGCTGACTTACCGGAATCACCTGCAGAACGCGGGGTAATTCCTCCGCGTGAACGGCAGGAAGCGACCCCGTGAGGAGAAGACTGTAAACTGTCAGGCGGCCTGCCCGTCGCATGGATGAGACTCCTTTCCCGTGCCGAACGCAGGTCTTCAGCTGCCGCCGTGGCGGCAGCCCGGCTGGTCCGCAGCACTGGAATCCACTGCGCAGAATGTTCGGTGTATCTGCCATAATCGATCGGCATGGCCGGTAGAATCAGTCCAGTCCTGCCGCCATGCCCCGCAAAGTTTGACTCATCGGACTATCCCCCCGACGAGTCAGACAGCGGTTTCAGGCTGGCCTCCGGCACAATTGGCCGCTATCGCTCGCCCTTCCGCCTGCGGAAAAACAGCCCTGTCGCCTGCGGGAAAACTGCCCGCCCTGCCTCGGCACAGCGGCGGTGGTCTGCCGGCGGAGTACCGAACCTCCAGCGGCATATGGCAGAAATTTTGGGCCGGCCGGGCACTGTTCAGCCGGGGTTTTCGGCGTACCTGCGGTTGATTTTCATCGCCGCAGCGACTCCGTAATAGCCAATCGAAATCTGTGCCACGTGGGTCAGAATGTCGTACGCCCGCCAGCGGTTCCAGCCGTATTCCGCTTCCATCCACAGAATCAGCCGGGCGCTGGCTTCCGCGATCGAGCGCTCCAGCGGAGTGCCCGAGGCAATGGCGATCAGTTCGTCGGCGGTTTCAATCCGCGGGCCCGTCAGGTTCTTCCCCTTCAGCAGCTCCACGGTGATTTCCGTTTCGGCAGCCATTTCCAGGCCTGTTGCGGAAAGTTCCCCATGCCCCATCGCCGCGTGGGCATCACCCAGGAACAGGTATCCGCCTTCCACCAGAACGGGAAGGTAAACCGTGCTGCCCGGGCAGGTTTCCACCAGATCCATATTCCCGCCATGCGGTCCGGCGGGGCCGGTGGTGGGCACACCCCACGCCGGGGCCGTCCCGATGCAGCCCAGCATGGGGGCATAGGGAATGGCCAGCGTCTCACTCCACCAGATCTGGCCATCTCGAATCGGGCAGGTGTGAGCACCCGGCGGAACATCAGTCCCCAGCCATTCGCACAGCTGCTTCGGTGAACCGGTGTAGGTAGCGCACTGGCCATTCAGAGCATCGATCCGATGGATCTTGACCGCGAGGGCATCGCCTGGTTCGGCTCCGGCCACGTAAATCGGGCCGGCCACCGGATTGCTGTAAGGCATGGCGGCTTTATCCCGCACATCTCCGGGCTTTGAGATCTGCCCCGACAGAGCATCCTCAGATTCCACCAGAATGGTTTCTCCCGGCTCGATCCGAACCGCAGGCTCCAGATGGCGGCTGAACTCGTAGTTCAGTGGGGTGGCGGGCACGCGCTGCATCGAATTTCTTTCCTGGTTGTTGGCTCAAAAACCGTGGCGCAAGCGGGATTCCGGCGGCCGGAAGGTTCCATGTCGCCAGGGTTCCGCATTCGAGTTCCGATTCCGGGTGACGAACCGGCAGGGTGCCGGCCGGCGGCAGACGGAACTTCCGGTGAAAGGCTATCCGGAAACCGCATGTCACCCCAACCCGCAGGACGTGAAAATCCGTTCTGGCGGAAAACATCCTCCCCGCCCGTCCGGCGAGATTTCCTCTCCACCGGAATCCGGGCCAATTCTGCCGACCGGGCCGAAGAACAGCCAGTTCAGCCGGAATATTCCGCCGCACATGTCTGAACCGGCCAGGTCGCCCAGTCCGGCCAGTTGATGGTAGCCACTTGACCATTCCAGTCAGATCACTGAAAATGAAGGGCGGTTCACACAACCGGCAGCCTCTGCATCGTAGAATCAGGCAGGCATCGACTCTCACGGTCTGCCCCACCGATTCCCCGCGGGTTGACGGCGGATGTCTTCCACCGTGCAGGCCCCCGGCCGCCCGCCGCCCCTGTGTCGAACAGCGTTCCCACAGCAGCAACCGATTCAGGAGACCTGATACATGCGTCGCACCGGAATGCAGCAGTTTCACAGCGGGGCTGTTCTCGCAGCGTGTCTGGCCGTACTGGCTTCGGTCGCGCTGCCCGCCCGCGCTGCCGACGATAAACCGGATTTCACTCCGCATGCCAAAGTGCTGGAGGGCTTCGAGAAAGTCGTCTCCACGGCCGATGGCAAACGCAGTCTGTACACGCTGTGGACGCGTGACAAAGACAGCCAGATGTACGCCGAACTGCCGTCTGCCTTCGCTTCTCAGAAGCACTTCATCGCGCTGACCGTGGCCAGCGGCGACCGTTTTGCCGGTCTGCAGGCGGGCGATGCCTGCGTGTACTGGCGGCGGTACGACAAGCGGCTGGCGCTGATCATGCCGAATCTGGAGACCCGGTCCTCGGGCGATAAAGAGTCGAAGGCGTCCGTCGGCCGGCTGTTCACAAAAAAAGTGCTGCTTGATGTGCCGATTGCCACCATCGGCCCGGGCGGCGGCCCGGTGATTGATATGGATGCGCTGCTGGTGGGCAAGGCCCCGCTGTTCTTCGGCAACAGCATCCTCAACCGCAACATGCTGGGGCTGTACAAGATCAAGAAAGCCCGTGCCTTCCCGGAGAACGTGGAAATCGCGTTCGAACTCCCCGCAGCTGATGGCACGCTCAAGACAATTCACTATTCGATCAGCCTGCTGACCTCCACCGCCAGCTACAAGCCCCGCGAAGCCGACGAGCGGATTGGCTACTTCACCACATCGTGGAGCGATCTGGGCAAGTACGACGACGAGGAAACCCGCGTCCGCTACATCAACCGCTGGCATCTGGAGAAAGCCGATCCCAAGCTGAAGCTCAGCCCGCCGAAGCAGCCCATCGTGTTCTTCATCGAGCACACCACGCCGATTCGCTATCGTCGCTGGGTCCGGGAAGGCATTCTGGGCTGGAACAAAGCCTTCGAGCGGGTGGGGATCGACGGTGCGATTGAAGTTCAGTACCAGGACGCCGCCACCGGCGCCCACATGGAGAAAGACCCGGAAGATGTGCGGTACAACTTCGTTCGCTGGCTGAATAACGATGTCGGCACCGCCATCGGCCCCAGCCGCGTGAACCCGAACACCGGGCAGATTCTGGACGCCGATATCATTCTGACCGATGGCTGGATTCGCCACTTCGAGCACCAGTTCAACGATCTGCTGCCCAAAATCGCCATGGAGGGGTTCGGCCCCGAGACACTGGCATTCCTTGCGGACAAGCCCGCCTGGGATCCCCGTCTGCGGCTGGCCGCTCCGGCCGAGCGCGAATCCCTGCGGGCTCAGATTCTTCGGGAAGCCGCGCAGCCGCTGGCCGGCCACCCCGCCGGAAATGTGGATGCTCTGCTGATTGGCGACAACGCCTGGGATGGCCTCATCGGCCGGACCAGTCAGATCAACGGCATGTGCCTCGCCGCGGGCGGCAAAGCGTTTGACATGGCCCTGATGCGGATGCACATGAGCATGCTGCCGCTGGTGGCTGCCGATGCCGCCGCTGATGGAAAAGATGGCGAAGCCAAAGAAGGCGACGAGAAGAAGGAAGAAGAAAAGAAAGAGGAGAAAAAAGAAGAGAAGAAGGACGACGAAAGCATGATCGACGGCATGCCGGAGTCGTTCGTCGGCCCGCTGCTGGCCCATCTGGTGGCCCACGAAGTCGGCCATACGCTTGGTCTGCGGCACAACTTTAAAGGTTCCAGCCTGCACACGCTGGCGGACATCAACAGCGATGCCGTCAAGGGCAAGCAGCCTCTGGCCGCCTCGGTGATGGATTACACGCCGATCAACATCAACATGGAAACCGGCAAACTGCAGGGTGACTATTCGATGCACGGTGTGGGCCCGTACGACGAGTGGGCTATCGAATACGGTTACACCACCGAGAAGGACCTCAAACCAATTCTCGCCCGTGTGGCCGAACCGGCCCTGCAGTACGCCACCGATGAAGACACCGTCGGCCCGGACCCGCTGGCCCGCCGGTACGACTTCAGTAAGAACCCGCTGGACTATGCCGAGAACGAAGTCCGCCTTGCCCGCTACCACCGGCAGCGGCTGGTGGAGAAGTTCGTCAAGGACGGGGAAAGCTGGTCCCGTGCCCGCAAGGGTTACGAACTGACGCTGGCCCTGCAGATGCGGTCGGTCAGCATGATGGCCAACTGGCTGGGCGGAACGTTCATCTATCGCGATCGCAAGGGCGACCCCAACGGCCGGATGCCGGTGGAAGTGGTCTCTGCCGATGAGCAGCGGAAAGCGCTCAAATTCCTGACGGAAGCCACCTTCCAGGACGAATCGTACGGACTGACGACGGAACTGCTCCGGCGGCTGGTGCAGGATCGCTGGCTGGATGGCAACGGTTTCCGCAGTGCCTTCCGCGATGCCACCTGGCCGATCCATGAACGGATCATGGGCATCCAGGCCTCCGCCCTCACGATGGTCCTGAACCCCACCACATTGCGGCGGGTGTATGACAATGAGTTCCGCGTTCCCGCAGATCAGGATGCTCTGACTCTGCCGGAAGTCCTGGCCACCGTGCAGGATTCCATCTGGACGGAGCTGAAGACCGCTCCCGACAAAGAGTACACCGCCCGCACCCCGTGGATTTCCAGTCTGCGGCGGAACCTGCAGCGGGAATATGTGGACCGGCTGATTGATCTCACCATGCCGGGCGACAGCTCCGCTTCCGCGACACCGGTTTCGAATCTGTCCCGGATGCAGCTCCGCGAACTGGCCGGAACGATCGAGGGTGTGCTCAAGGAGCACGGTGGAAAGATCGATGCGTACTCGAAAGCCCATCTGACGGAAGTCGGAGACCGGATTTCCCGTGCTCTGGAAGCCGAGTACATTTACAACGCCAGTGCGATTGGTGGTCGCACGCGGACGATGCTGTTCCACGGCAACGAGCAGCAGACGGAACAGAAGTAATCACCAGCGGCGGATGAAAGGCTCCTTTCATCTCCCGGCCTGGCGGTGGTCGAAGTGTCGACCGATTTTCCGCCGGGTCTGCTGGTCGACTTCAGAAACGAAGCAGCAGTCTCCCGACCGGATTTTTCGAACGGTCGGGAGACTTTGTTTTTTGTGGGGCAGCTGCGGCACCCATGTGGAAATCCGCCCGCGAGAACACCGGGCCTGCTGCCGGAGAATACAGCTGATATGACCGGCAGACGAGTGGCTGCTGCAGCCGTCCTGGCCACGGCGGGAACTCTGATCCTGTTCTGGCTGACGTCCATTCCCGCGGGCGTGCCGGGGGAGTGGGTCTGGGAGCGAATCGACGCCGGCCCGGACATCCTGCCCGATCTGCTGCTGGGGCTGACCACTGCTGCAGTGGCCGGTGCAGCCTACCTGGTACTCGCCTGGCTGGGCAGTCGCCGCCTGGAACTGGCGGGGCGATCGGAACGTGCCGTCTGGCTGATCACGCTGGCTGCTGCCGCATTCGGCTGGCTGTCGGTGCTGCAGGAAACCCCGCCCCCACCCTGGGGCCAGACGCGGGCTGCCTGGGTGCTGTATTATCCGGGGCCATCGGGTTATTTCACCCGGGCCCGCGAGATCACGTCCGTCCGCGAATTCCTCGCCGGCTACCCCGCACTGATGGCCGAAGGAGACGTGCTGCATACGGGGACGCATCCCCCCGGCCTGTTTCTGCTGCATTATGGCCTGCTGGAACTGTGCCGCAGCGACCCCGGCCTGACTGACCTGCTGCACGCCACCGAACCCGCATCGGTTGCCGCGGGATTCGACCTGATCCGGAACAGTTCGATTCAGTCCGGGCAGACCCTGCACGATGCCGAACGGGCCGCCCTGTGGCTGGCCGCCCTGCTGACTCAGGCTTCCGCTGCCGGCACGGTGCTGCTGCTGTATCTGCTGCTGCGGCAGACGTCTCTTCCGCCGGTCGCCTGCTGGCGGGCCGTGTGCTTCTGGCCGCTGATTCCGGCCGTCGGCATGTTTCTGCCCAAATCGGATGTCCTGTATCCCCTGGTGGGCACACTGTTCCTGTGGCTGTGGTGGAGCGGCTGCCGGAACAGAAGCGGTTGGCGGATGTCTGCCGCCGGGCTGGTGATGGCGGTGGGCATGTTCCTCAGTCTGGCCATGCTGCCGGTGGCCTTGCTGGGAGTGCTGCTGGCGGTGGGCAGTCTGCTGGTTTCGCCGGAGACAGATGCAGGCGTTCTGCACGAGGGCGATCTCAATGCGAAGCAGCCGGCCGACAGTTCCCCGCTGGCACCTGTGGTTCCGTGGAAATCCAGGTGGCAGACTTTCCTGCTGCTGGCGGGTGCCGCTGCAGCGGGCTGGGTGCTGCCACTGATCGGCCTGGCCATCTGGCCGGGAATCAGCCTGCCGGAAATCTGGCTGAGCAATCTCCAGAACCATGCCGGTTTTTACGATCAGTTCCCCCGCACCTGGTGGAAGTGGCTGCTGGTAAACCCGCTTGAACTGGCTCTCGCGGCTGGCGTGCCCCTGTTTCTGCTGGCTGTTCAGGGGGCGGGGCAGGTTCTGCGGAACAGGTCGCTCCGCTGGTCGCCAGCCGGAATCGTCGCCGGCTGCTGCCTTGTCACATGGTGCCTGTTGTGGCTCTCCAGCCGCAATATGGGAGAAGCCGCCCGCCTGTGGATCTTCCTGCTCCCGTGGCTGGTGTGGGTGACGGGCCATTCCGTGCTCGCCACCGGCCCCGGAGGCCACAGCGGCAGCCCGAACAGCGGCAGCCCGATCAGCGGTGACGAACTCAGCGGGAATGGTCTTCGCAGCACCCGGCGGTTGTGGCTGCTGGTGCTGGCCTGTCAGGCGATCTGCTGTGTGGGAACGGCCGCCCGGTTGACCGGGTTTCACTTTGGCTGACGTGAATTTGAGCCCCGCAGCGTGCCAGTGTCGGGCTCATGCGCCATCAAGTGCTCGCCAGTCGTCAGCGATCTTGAGTATCGGAGGCAGCGTGCGGAGGAATTGCCCGCCGCTCTGGTAATGGCCCACCCGTGTGAACCGGCACCAGCCCACCCGCATCAGAATCGCGGCATCGTCGGCATTCTGATCGACGAACTGCACGGCAAAATGGCGGGATGGCTGTGGACGCTGGTGAAAAAAGCTCAGCCCGCCAGCCGAGAGATCCCGGCCACGGGCAACACGCGGTTCCTCCAGCGGTTCGGTCCCGGAGGAATCCACCGCCTGCAGCACCAGAGGGTGAGGGTACGGCACCCGGTGGTACCGGCGGCTCTGCACCACCGCCTCGGAACAATGCCAGCTCGCCAGCAGGACGCCCACAATGTTTTCAATGGCGGCCAGCCGGGGCAGTTCCACTTTTGGGCCTCCGTTTCTGCCAAATGGTCCGGTCAGCTGGCTGGTTTCCACGTAAACCAGCGTCGCCTCTACGGCCACGGCAGTGGAAGTCCGGGTTGGGTCGGGCATGGTCGTTCCCCCTGTTGCACCTGCCAGCGGCAGACAGTCAAAGCGAACTGCTGGCGACAGCCATTTCAGACAGACGCATGAAACACGGCTGTCATGTCGGCTGCTAACCGTAGTTCGCCGATGGGGGCTGGTCAAAAATTCTATGGAACCTCACAGGCCCGCGAGGGGCGGCTGCGCGACAATGTTGCTCTCCGGCAGCACAGCGGGGCCAGAGCTTCATCCTCTCGCCTCGCAGAGACAGCCCGGCAGACAGTCATTTTCCGACAGACTGCCGGGCCACGGCGGTCGGCATGTTGCCGCGGGGCAACATGGCCTGGGATTTTCCCTCAGTTTTCCGCCGAATGCCAGACTCGCATCGGTCCGATGCTTCCTGCAGAACTCGAAGTACCGGGCCAGCCCGATGGGGCTGGCTGACCAGCCTGGCGTGACGGAATGCGGAAGCTCGCCTGACCGATGAGGAGCGGAGGACCAGCCAGTCAATGAGTCGACCGGGGTGATGAGTCGTTCGGGTCAGTCCGAGGGCCGGGAATCGGCAGCGGATTCCGCCGGCGTTTCCTTCAGGCTGCCAGGGGTCGTTTTCTCTGAATGGTGCTGAGCCCGTTTACGGAGTTGCCCGGCCACCAGGCCTGTCAGTACGCCGATTGCGGCCCCGCCCAGAATGAACCTTCGCCAGACAATGACAGACTCCGGCTCCGGCAGCGGGCGGACCGCCAGCACAATCAGGCCGATCAGCAGGCCGACAGCGCCTCCATACAGCAGGCCCGAGCGGGCGGTGAGGACAGGCTTTCCTGGCGGATGCCGCATTGCCATTGCCTGTCGAATTCTTCCCCGCATGATCAATGTGCGCGACGCAAATCAGCCGAGCAGTTCGGCAATCGGTTCACCGTCGCACAGCACAATCGGCCGTCCATCGGGGGCCACATGCACGGTGTCCAGCGGAATGCCCAGTCGCCGGAAGATCGTGGCCGCTACGTCTTCAGGATAACATTCCGGCCCCACGGGGCGGGCACCGGTTTCGTCGGTCTGGCCGAGAACCAGCCCGGCCGGTGTGCCTGCTCCGGCCATGCAGAACATGCCTGCCGAAGACCAGTGATCGCGACCAGCCGCCGAGTTGATGGTCGGCGTGCGGCCGAAGTCCGTCAGCCAGATCACCAGGGTATTGTCCAGCATGCCGCGATCTTTCAGATCGGCCACCAGAGCAGGGTACGCCTGATCGATCGGCGGAAGCAGTTTCTTCAGTCGGCCGAAGTTATCGGTATGGGTATCCCAGCCACCGCTGGTGACCGTGACAAACCGGGTGCCGGCTTCAATCAGCCGGCGGGCCAGCAGGCAGCTCTGGCCGAGTTCCGTCCGGCCGTAGCTGTCCCGCAGTTTGGCCTCTTCCTGATCGAGGCTGAAGGCTTCCTGTGTGGCGGGCGAGGTAATAATGCTGAACGCATTCTGGTAGTAATTGTCCAGCGCCTGCAGGGCGTCGGCCTTGTTGTCTGCCGTCTGCTGCAGCGAGTTAATGGCCGACAGGGCCTGCTGCCGGCGGCTGAGCCGATCCAGCGACATCCCGCCGGGGGGCGTGACATCCCGCACCTGAAACCTGTCATCGGCCGGATTGCCCGGAACCACGAAGGCTCCGCAGCTGAGGCCCAGATGACCTGGCTGTCCGCCGCCAAACCGCTGGTCCACATTGGTGCCCAGCTGAATGAACGGTGGCAGGGTCGTGCGGTAGCCCTGTTCCCGCACCACGACCGAACCATAACAGGGCCAGTGCACCGCCGGGTTGAACCGCCGCCCCGACATCATGATCGTGTCGGCCGCGCCGTGGGCCCCGTTCCGCGGGTTGAGGTTCCGCACCGTGGCGAACGTGTTCGCCTGCCGGGCGAAGTTCGGCATCTGGTCGGTGAACTGCACGCCGGGCAGGGCCGTATCGATCACCGAAAAATCGCCCCGCACCGAAGCGCTGGCTTCCGGCTTGGGGTCAAGCGTGTCGTGATGGCTGGTTCCGCCCCGCGTCCAGATCAGAATGCAGTTCACATCGGCAGCGGGCTGATTGCCGGCCACCGCCTGCGCCCGCAGGGCCTGGTCGAGCCCGAGGCCCATCGCTCCCAGCCCACCAACCTGCAGCATGAAATTTCGGCGGGAGGTCTGTTCGCAGTTCTGATGTCGCTGCGGAAACAGGTTCAGCATGAGAATCTCCCTGTTGCCCGCCAGGGGCCTGAATTGTTGACTTGCCGCGCGGTGCCCGTGGCAGCTGGAGAGTGAAAGAGAAGAACTGTTCGAAAGAGTGAACAGCATTGTAACTGTTGATGCGTTGACTGCAACGACCGGAGGGCCAGCCTGAGGCCGTTGGTCCGAATCGAAAAGCTCGGAGAGTGTTCCTGCAGAGTGGGGGCTTTAAGGCTTGTCTTCCCGATCGCCGGGTGCCGCTGCTGGCTTGCCCAGCAGTGCTTTCTGTCCGCGTCAAATCCTTATTTCTCGCCCGTCACATCACCCGAACGCACCGCCTGCCAGGCGATCAGCGCATCCCGCACCGCCTGCACATCGTGCACGCGAATCACCTCGACCGACTGCTCCGCCAGGGCAATCGCCACACCAATGGTGCCGGCCAGGCGTTCCTCCACTTTGCGGCCGACCAGGCGGCTGAGAAACCGCTTGCGGGAATGACCGATCAGCACGGGGCAGCCCAGCGCATGGAACCGGGGAATGTTCGCCAGGATTTCCAGGTTATGAGCGGCCGTCTTCCCGAAGCCGATGCCCGGATCAAGCAGCACCCGCTCCCGTGGAATGCCCGCCTGCTGCAGCACATCGAGCCGGGCCGACAGAAATTCGAAGATTTCGCCGAGCACGTCATTGTACTGCGGTGCCTCCTGCATGGTGGCTGGCGTGCCCTGAATGTGCATGCACACCACGCCGGCCCCGGTTTCGGCACAGACAGCCGGCATGTCGGCATCGAACGTCAGGCCGGAGATATCGTTGATAATCACCGCGCCGGCTGCCACTGCCTGGCGGG
>JAGQPV010000918.1 GCA_020426545.1 Planctomycetaceae bacterium | reverse complement strand
CTGCTGGCCAAGACCCTGGCGGAGTTCATGTTCGGCGACGAGGATGCCCTCGTGCAGATCGACATGAGCGAATACACCGAGAAGCACAACGTCAGCCGTCTGATCGGTGCGCCTCCCGGATACGTGGGTTATGAAGAGGGTGGCCAGCTGACGGAGAAAATCCGCCGGCGTCCCTACTCGGTCGTCCTGCTGGACGAAATCGAGAAGGCCCACCACGAAGTTTACAACATGCTGCTGCAGATCATGGAAGAAGGCCACCTGACCGACAGCTTCGGTCGCAAGGTGGACTTCAAGAACGTGATTCTGATCATGACGACCAACGCCGGTGCGGAAACGATCGCCCATGGCGGTGGTTTCGGCTTCCAGAAGACCGACGTGGATGCCGGCTACGACACGATGAAGAAGAGTCTGATGCACGAACTGCAGCGGGTCTTCCGTCCCGAGTTCCTCGGCCGGCTCGACGAAGTCGTGGTGTTCCGCAAGCTGACCCGCGAAGAGCTGAAGCAGATTGTGGATATCGAGCTGAACAAGGTGCGCGACCGGTTGCGGGAGCGTGGCCTCGAGCTGGACCTGACCGACGAAGCCCGCGAATTCGTCATCGACCGGGGCAGCGAAGACGACGGCCTCGATTACGGTGCCCGGCCGCTGCGCCGCAGTGTCGAGCGGTACATCGAGGATCCGCTGTCGGAAGAACTGCTCCGCGGTGCCTTCGAGGGCACCAACCGGATCACCGTGGGTGTGAAGGAAGTCGGCGATCAGAAGCAGCTGGACTTCACCGGCTCGCGGGATGCCGAACCCGAGCTGGCCGCCGTGGCGACTGGTGAAGGCGAAGGCGACGACAGCTCCGAGTCTTCGGACGACTGAGTGAAAACCGTCTGAGTCCCTGGATTCAGACAGAACAGAATTCCGCAGCCCCGGCTGGTCCCTTCGACCGGTCGGGGCTGTTTCTGTTTTTAGTGCCTGTCCGAGATGCTGCCAGTTCAGTCAGCCGCCGGCTCATTCCACGGCAGCATCTTCGCCATCCGCCGGCCACTGGCCGAAAGCGGCAGCCCGGGCAGTTCGTTCGCATCGAACCACTGGCAGACTTCCCCGGCAGGCGGTGTGCCCTCACCGGTGCACTCGGCCGCCAGGCAGATCAGCCGGATGCGGTACCGGGTCACGGTGTGCGGAAACTCGCCCAGTATGCCGCTCAGTTCTGAAGTGACGCCGCACAACTCGCGTACCTGCTCGGTCAGAAGGTCACGAAGACCGGCGGCCGCAGTGGTGACATCTTCCATCGGAGAGAATTCGAAGCTCTGCTGCTGCGTGTTCCTGCTGCCGCCAGGTCCTGTGCTGCTGCCGGATACCGCGGGAAGATTGGATATCAGCTGTTCTGCCGGAGAGTCATCCACGGGAAACCGGGGGAAGTCCCACATGCCCGACCATCGTTCATCGGCCCGCCGCTGTCGCAGCAGCCAGCGGTCTTCCTTCCGGACGGCAATGGCCATTTCGGTCACCCGGGTGACTTCCGGACGTGTCGCCGCCACGGGAATCGCCAGCTGCGTGCCCTCGGCCGCGGCCCGGCAGCAGGTACGGACCGGGCAGGAATCACAGCCGGGATCCTGAATCCGGCAGACGGTGGCCCCCAGTTCCATCAGGGCCTGGTTGAAATCTCCCGGCTGCGCACGGGGCAGCACCAGTCCGGCAAACTCCCACAACAGCCGCTGCCCGGCCGCCGAGCGGGGATTCCCGTCGAATCCCATCAGCCGGCAGTACAGCCGCAGCGTGTTGGCTTCCACAATGGGGGCCGGCAGATCAAAGGCGAACGAGGCAATCGCCCCGGCCGTATAACGGCCAATGCCGGGCAGGCCAGCAATAGCCACGGGATCCCGCGGGAACTGG
>JAGQPV010000917.1 GCA_020426545.1 Planctomycetaceae bacterium | reverse complement strand
TCGGTGGCGATGGCATCGTATCCCACAGCGTTCGACTGGCCGGCCACAATGATCAGGTCGCGGGTTTCGCCCGCCTGCAGGCGGGTTGCGGCAGACAGCAGCAGGCAGATCGCGAGGACGGTTCGGCAGCAGCTCATGAGGGATGTCTCCAGTTGGCGAGGGCTCCGGGCAGTTGGCGAGGGCTCCGGGCAGTTGGTGCGGGTCTTCCGGGCAGTGGAAACCGGCAGCCGGCATTGTACATCAGTCTGCAGGTTTTCGGTCTTCAGAGTGCGGCCGGGGACGGGCGAGAAATCCCCCTCGGCCAGCGGCAGATCCTGCCGAATTGCAATTGCCGCAAATCGTATGACAGAGTAGGCTTCCGACCGGCTGGCTGCGAATGCACTGCGATTGCGTAGCGCAGGCCGGCCGGGGCCAGTCCGCCGGAAAAGTGCGTGATCTACAGAGAACACGGCGCGGCAGGCGGGGTTGTTCCAGTAAAATAGTCGGTTGAAGGAAGAGAAAGAAACCATTTCTCGACTGCAGAGCAGGGCAGCTGCTGCGGGACAGAGTCTTCCCGAGACCGGACCACAGGGTGACTTACCCGGGTATTACAGAGTCAGTGCCAGCGGAGGCAGCGTGCATGGATGCCGTCCAGACGACCGAGGACTACGCCCAGCTGCAGACAACGCTTGCCGGTGCCTGCGGGTGGCTGCTCGACAATCAGGATCCCGCGGGGTACTGGGTGGGTCGCCTGCAGACAAACTCCTGCATGGAGGCCGAATGGATTCTCGCCCAGCACATGCTGGGAATTACCGACGACCCCAAATACGACGGCGTCGTGCGGGCCATTCTGCAGGAGCAGCGGGAAGATGGCTCGTGGGATGTGTACCACGACGCGCCCGTGGGCGATGTGAACGCCACCGTGGAATGCTATGCCGCGCTGCGGACGGCGGGCCTTGCGGTCGATCACCCCGCGGTGGCGCGGGCCAGGGAATGGATTTTCAGCCAGGATGCGTTGTCCCGCATTCGGGTGTTTACCCGGTACTGGCTGGCCCTGATTGGCGAATGGGCCTGGACCGACACGCCCGACCTGCCGCCGGAGATCATTTTCCTCCCGCGGCGTGCGCCCTTCAGTCTGTACAGTTTTGCTTCCTGGGCCCGGGCGACGATGATTCCGCTGGCGATTCTGTCGGCCCGGCGGTTCACCCGGCCGCTGCCGGAAAGTTCCCGGCTGGATGAACTGTTTCCCGACGGGCGGGAATCCTTCAGCTTCCGCCTGCCGGCCCGTCCCGGTTTGCTGACGGGTGCCTTCCGCGTGGTGGATTCCCTGCTGCGGGCCTACACCTCGTTCCCGGTGAACCCGGGACGTGAAGTGGCTGTCCGCAGCTGCCTCGAGTGGATCATCCGTCATCAGGAAGCCGACGGTGCCTGGAGCGGAATTCAGCCGCCGTGGATTTATTCTCTGCTGGCATTGAAGTGCGAAGGTTACCCGCTGGATCACCCCGTGCTGGCCGCCGGGCTGGACGCGTTCAACCAGCACTGGCGAATCGACGAGGGTGAAGCGACCTACCTGCAGGCCAGCGAATCGCCCGTGTGGGATACGCTGCTGTCGGCCCTGGGGCTGATCGAATCCGGCCATTCCGCCGATGAGACGCCGGCGGTGGCGCGGGCGGTCGACTGGGTTCTGGCCAGGCAGAATGATTTCCACGGAGACTGGCACTTAAGCACGCCGGTGCCTTCCGGCGGGTGGGCATTTGAGCGGGCCAACCTGTTCTACCCGGATGTGGACGACACCTCCGTCGCGGTGATTCTGCTGGCGAAGCTGCGGGAAACGTCGGGATATCGCCGGCGGGATGTCGACCAGGCGATTGAACGGGCTGTCCCGTGGATGATTGCCATGCAGAGCG
>JAGQPV010000916.1 GCA_020426545.1 Planctomycetaceae bacterium | reverse complement strand
GACGGCCGACTCCAGCAGTGAGGAATGCATGCCAGAAGCGGACCCGTTCGATTGCGAACGCATCCAGCGGGAAACCTTTGTGGCCCGGGTGCACTATCAGCCGCAGATGAGTTCCACCAGCGATGTGGCTCTGGAACTCGTGGCGGAGGGCTTCGACGAATCGTCGCTGCTGGTTCTGGCCGGTCAGCAGAGTGCCGGGCGTGGCCGGGGTGCGAACCGCTGGTGGTCTGCCGGTGGCGGGCTGACATTCACTCTGGTGCTGTCGGGGAGTCAGTCGGGGCTGCCGCAGGAGTGCTGGCCCCGGTTCTCGCTGCATGTGGCGCTGGCTGCGGGAGAAACGCTCTCGGCTTACGCGCCCGGAACGCCCGTGGGCCTCAAGTGGCCCAACGATGTGTTTCTCGGCCGGCGGAAAGCCTGCGGCATTCTGCTGGAGGTACCGCCCGCGCAGCCCGACTGCCTGGTGATCGGCATCGGCCTGAATGTGAACAACTCGCTGGAGGGCGGACCGACAGAAATCCGCCAGACAGCCACATCGCTGGTGGATGAAACCGGCCTGGAGCACGACCGGACGGACGTGCTGATTCGCCTGCTGCAGGAGCTGGAACGGGAAGTGAACCGCGTGGTGGCGGGAGAGGCGGCACTGGCCGACCGGTGGAGACCGTTGTGCCTGGTCCGAGGCCGAACCATCACCCACCGGGCGGCCACCCGGGAAGTGACCGGGCGGTGCCTGGGCGTGGCGGAAGATGGTTCGCTGCTTCTGGAAACGCCGGCAGGCGTCTCGCCCCTCTACGGCGGAACACTGGCCGCCGTGGAAGGACTGACACTGGCCCGCTGACTGACTCCTCCGGCCCGGATATCAGGGCCGACAGGATTCGGGCACCCGATCAGCGAGATCCGGAGACCGCTCCCTGGAGCTTTTCGGCGGTCCGCTCAATGCTCCGCCGCAGCAGGGCCAGCGATTCGCGGGCTTCGGCTTCGGTCATGGTCAGCGGCGGGCTGATCCGCAGCACATTACCGGCCAGCGGGCCGAGCAGGTGGATTCCGTCTCCCCCCTCGTCGCCGAGATAGGCCGTTTCGACCACGGCATTGGCCACATCGGCCGAACTGTGCTCGCCGATTTCGGCACATTCAATACCGAAGACCATGCCTTCGCCCCGCACCCGGCTGATCACCGGCGTGTCCTTCAGCTCTTCCAGGGCGGGGAAGAAGATCTTCGACAGCCGGTCGGCGTTCTCCAGCACGTCGGTATTCTCGAATTCATCGAGCGTGGCAATCACGGCGGCACAGGCCAGCGGGTTGGCACTCCAGGTATCGGAGGCTTCGCCGTACTTCAGCGCGCCCATCACATCGCCCCGGCCCACCACACCGCTGACCGGCACTCCGTTACCCAGGCCCTTGCCGAGGCAGACAAAGTCCGGCTCGATGCCGTAGGCCTCGAAGGCGTACATCTTCCCGGTGCGGCCGAAGTTGGCCTGCACTTCGTCGAAGATGAACATGATGTCGTGCCTGCGGCAGAAGTTCTGCAGCAGCTGCTGGTACTCGGCGGGCGGGTGGTAGCTGCCTCCGCCACCGAGGTACGGCTCGGTGATCAGGCAGTTGAGCCGCTTGCCGTACTGCTCGACCAGCGTTTCCAGTTCGGCTTCATACTTCGACAGGTCGATCGATTGACCGTACTGCGAGCTGTCGGCGACTTCTTCCCGGGGGAAGCTGATGAACTTCACCCGCGGATCGCGGTCGGCATCGGTCTCGCAGCCGGTAACGGCTCCGGCCAGGCCCTTCTTGCCGTGGAAACCATGCCGGGTGGCGATGATGATATCGCGGTCCTTATCCCGTTTGAGGCAGGCCCACAGTGCCTTCTGAATGGCTTCGGAACCGGAGGCAGACCACA
>JAGQPV010000915.1 GCA_020426545.1 Planctomycetaceae bacterium | reverse complement strand
CCGCTGCAGCTGCCATTGCCTGGTCTGCCGGGCTGTGTTCAGTTTCGTGCCGGGCGGAGTCAGCCACTGCTGCGGCGCGTTGAACCAGCTGTCGCAGAAGTCGATTTCCCGCCAGTCTTCCGAGAGGCCTGGCTGCCAGTAACGGGTGCTGGAACCGGTCCAGTCCTTCGCCAGCTGCAGCAGCTGTTCGTGGTCGCTGTCGGGCAGCAGTGAGAAGGCCGTTTCCGTCACGTCCTGGCACACGTCCACCGCGTTCTCCGGCGTGTTCAGCCGCAACAGCCAGAACAGCAGGGAACCCACCACATTGCCGTATTTCAGCTTCGGCAGCTTTTTCCCGCCCAGCAGGTACTTCTTCAGCCCGCTGCGGGGCTTCCTGCTCATCCATTTTTCGATATCCTCAAACCGCCAGTCATCGGTCAGCTCCAGCAGCTGCCAGGCCCGCAGCAGTTCGCAGCCATCTTTGTCCCGCTGGGCGGCCGGTCGCTTTCTGTCCCAATCCAGCCACAGGTCCTTCAGCGGTAACTGGTCGAGCTGTTCCTCGGCCGGCTTGATCCAGTTGGGTCCGGGCAGCCACCGCAGCCCGCCCAGCGGTTCCTCTGTCGCACCATTCCATCGTTCAATGGTGACGGTTTCCGTGCGATGCTGGTGAATCAGCTTGTCGAGTTCCTGCAGCACTTTGAATGTGGCCGCGGTGACTGCCTGCGTTTTCTGCTTCTTCGGTGCGATACGCGGTGAGCGCTCCGCCGGATCGAACAGGCCCAGCCCGTTCTCCAGGGTGATCTGCTCCGCACCGGCCGCTTCCAGCAGGGCGAGTTGCGTCTCTTCGGCTTTGGTGATCTTGCGACGGCTCTCGCGGAACTTCCCGGCGATTTCGAAACAGCGGTCCCGGTGGCGATCGGCTTCGGCCAGTTCCCGCAGCAGTTCCAGCCCGGCCAGTCGCTGGCTTGCATTGCCGGCTGCTGCCAGCCGCTCGGCACTTTCCACCGCTTCGCCGTCCTGCTGATTCAGCAGCAGCTGCACGACGCCCCGCCGCAGGTCGCCCGCCTTGCGGGTGAGGTAACCTTCCACCTGCTCGGCCTCGGGCGGGGTGAGCGGTTTGTCGGCGAAGGCTTCAAACGCGGCGGCACGCACATCCTGCGAGGCATCGCCAATCAGCCGGACGAGGTTCTCCCGCGTTTCGGCGTTCCATTTCTTCTGCGCCGCCAGGAAGCGGCAGGCGCGGGCCCGGTTGGCCGGGTCGAACTCCTCGATATACGGCACCAGCCGCGAGGGGGGCAGACTGCCGATGCAGTTCACCATCGAGCCTGCCACATCGGTCCGGCGGATCTCCCGAGCCGTCCACGGCCAGACGAGTTCCTCCACCTTGCAGGGCTTTGAGGGCAGCTTCGCGAACAGGTCTTCCAGCGCGGCGAACAGCTTTTCCTGCTGCTTCTTCGCCGCCGCGCCGGTTCCTTCCACCGCCTGGACGGCATCCAGCGCGTGCACGGCCACGCACAGGTTGTCGTCGCTCAGGCTGGCCACCAGCGCGGGCTGCGCAGCGGGCAAACCCACCTGCCGCAGATGATACACGGCCACCAGCCGCATCTCCGGCGATTCGTGTTTCGCCAGCTTTTCGGCCGCTGTGAGGGAAGGCATGACATCGTCGAACGCCATGGCCCACAGAGCATGAAAGGCCCGCACGGGGTCGTCGCCCTTCAGGGCTGCCTGCTGCTGCTTCTTATCCTCCAGCAGCTCCAGCACCAGCTGGCAGGTGTCGTTGATGGTTTTGACGCTGGCCGAATCCCACTGCATGCCCAGCCACACATCGACCGCCCGGGCCACGGCGGAAAACCGGGCCAGCTTCTCCTCGACAATGATCCGCAGCATCCGCCGGAACGCCTCGGGGTGAGC
>JAGQPV010000914.1 GCA_020426545.1 Planctomycetaceae bacterium | reverse complement strand
AGCGAAGTGACGAAGTACATCGTCTCCCGTTCCACAAATCCGTGGTGCCGCCGCTCCCGAACCACTCGACCGGTCTACGGCACATGCGGCCAGTCGACGTGGCTGTTGAGCGAAACGGTGGTCGTCACTGTGTGGTGTTCCAGCCACCCGTGGCCTTTGAATGTCTCGGTGTGTTCCTTGCGTTCCAGCTCACCCTGACACGTTGTACGCAGGGGCGAAACGCCGCGGGGCTGGCAGCGAATTCCTGCTCGATATCCCGCAGCAGACCGGCTGATTCCTCTTTAGGGTAAACAGGTAATCGCCCCAGAATCGGCAAAAGAGGTCGCGACGCCGATGATCACCGTGCCATCGAGCATCAGGGATGTGAGCAGCTGCGGGGCCTTTTTATGCTTATTGGGCCCCGGGGCGGGCCGCGGGGCACATTGCCATCAATGCTGATCACCTGCCACAGTCCGGCTTCGTCTCAGATGCCAAGATCTTCGGAGATTCAGGCCGCCAGAGCCGCTCCAAGGGCTGCGGGATCCAATGCCATCAGCAGCCTGCGGAAGCAGTGCATCCTGGGGGACCGGCGGGTGAACCCCATCCGATGCCAGTTGTCAGACGGCTGATCGTGCGGCCACTCAGCGATGCTGGTGTAGCCGCGATGTCCGCAGAGCAGGGCACAGATGATGGCCGGAAGAGGGAGGTGTCGTGCTTTACGCCTACATGGGTCAGGAACGTGCGACAGATGTGTCGGCAGGTTCCCGCCGAGGCCCGGTTCCGTTAATGCGTCTCTGCACAGTGAAAGTCAGGACTCCTCAATCTGAACACGTTCTGCGCAACGCACTCAGGCAAAAAACAATCAATAGTCCTGTCTTGAGCGAGGCAGCACTTGCTGGTCGGCGGACGAGCCGGCACAATATTGAAGGCCTTCCTGTCTGACAATGTGATCCAGTATCGGACAGTCTCAAGGCATCCAGAGCCGAAATGAATGCCGTACGCTGGAAGGTGACAGCGCCTCATGAACGTGGTGACATCTCCTCAGGCTGTAAACGAATCCGCTGCTGCAGTCCAAAGCCCGGATTCCGTCAGTGTCGGAGAAGCCCTGCACTGTATCCCACTGGTTCTCGGAATCACCGGGCATCGCGATCTGAGGCCCGAGGACGAAGGGCCGTTGATGGAAGCTGTCGGCAGAGTCTTCGATGAGCTGCAACAGCAGTACCGGCACACCGTGCTGGTGTTGCTCTCGCCTCTAAACGAAGGGGCAGACCGACTGGCCGCGAAGGTTGCGAAGAAAAAAGGCGTGCAACTGATCGCCGTACTGGCCTGGCCGGAAGGTGTCTGCAATGACCAGTTGCACCGGACCGGCAGCGAGGCCGAATTCAACGAGTTGCTCAGCGGGGCTGCGCACGTCGTGCATCTTTCGCTGATCGAAGGAACGAGTGAAGCTGACATTCAGAACTCAAAGGATGCCCGTGCCGTTCACTACGCCCAGGTCGGAGCATACATCGCTCGACACAGCCAGTACCTGATCGCACTCTGGGATGGAGAGAATACACCTCGTGGCGGGACAGCCAGAGTCGTGCGCTGGCAGCGTGAAGGGAAAACGGCTCCCTTCGCCCCCAATGTGGGACTGCTGGACGAGGTCGAAAGTGGCCCAGTCTGCCACATCCTGACACCGAGATCCGGTCGCAATCCGCCCGACGGTGCGATGACACGCAAGATTCTGTACCCCGAAGGTACGGCCGCCCGACCCGATGAGCGGCAGGCCGAGCGGGAGTTCCGCCGCGTCTGGCAGAACCTTGACCGTTTTAATCGCGATGCCGCCAGGCTGCAGACTCATTCTGCCGGCGCGGTCCGGGCCAGCCGGGGCTATGTGCTGTCCAACGCAGACGTAGCGAGGCTCTCCACA
>JAGQPV010000913.1 GCA_020426545.1 Planctomycetaceae bacterium | reverse complement strand
CGCATGGTCCCAGGCATGCGCGTTGTATTTCCGCACGACACTGACCGAGGTGGACTCCGGAAAACGGAAGTTCCAGGTGAACGGCTCGGCCTCCGCGGGCCGTTTGCCGCGGGTGGTCCGGTCGAGTCCGGCTTCTTCACTGGTCAGCAGCTTTGCGTCAGAACCCAGCACCTCTTCCACCAGCCGACTGCACTCTTCAAAGTGCTCGTCTTCAAGGCCGACCAGCATGACCCGCGGCTGCTCGAGCTGTCTCTGCCCGCTGTCCAGCACGACCACATTGGCCAGCACGCGGGGAACGGCATCGACGTCAGGATCGGTGTCGGGAACGGAATCGGGCATCGGCCGGTCGAGGACGGCATAGGTACCGACGGAGAACGACTCTTCCCCTTCGTCATCCGGTTCCCGTTCCAAGCGTTCGGCCCGGTCGAAGGCGGTCAGCGTCTGCGAGGCGGATGCCACATCCCAGCAACGGTCGATGCTTTCCTTGACATCGGGGCCGTACTTCATTTCCAGCAGCTGGGCCAGCACTTCCGTCTCAATCGCCGTATCGCGGTTTGACTCCAGCCGGGCCGCCTGATGCAGTGCTTCGGCAGCGGAAGCTTCCTCGCCATCCCACGCGTGGCACAGACCGATGTTTCTCCACAGCTCGGCGGATTCCGCATTGGCTTCCGTCAGCCCCCGCATGAGGCGGGCCGCGGTGCCCCAGCAGCCGACATTAGCCAGCCGGCGAACTTTCCGCAGGACTTCCTGAGTGTCAGTGTCGTCCGGCAGACCGGCGAACGAACTCAGCTGATGCACGCTGCGCAGCGGGTAGGAGATGCTGCGGTTGCTGTCCAGCTCCAGCAGCCTGAGGAAGATATCCTGCTGATCGCGATCGGCCGACAGACGCATGGCCAGGGTCAGGTGCTGGCGGGCCGCCATGTACCGCCCCGTCCCGAACATATAGCCGGCCACACCCAGGGCCAGCCCGCTGACCATCTCCGGGCAGGAGGCCGGGCACCGCTGGAAAGCCAGATGCACCACGCCACGGGCGGCTTCGTAACCGTCCTCCGAGAAGACAGCTCCCGCGTACAGCACCAGGGCGAACTCGTGCTCGGGATGTTCGTTGACGAACGGTTCCAGCACGGTTCTGGCTTCGGCACTGTGGCCTTCCGCCAGCAGCACAGCGGCCCGGGTGGTCACCACCCACGGGTTCGCCGGATGCTTCCGCGCCAGATCCTCCAGCTTCTGCATGGCCCGCCGGTTCTGGTTGGTTTCCTGCAGCCTGCTGATTTTTTCCATGTCGCCGGCAATGGCCTGGCAGCAGAACTTCAGTTTCTTGCCGCTGCCGCAGGGGCACAGCTGATACACATCCGTTGACATCCGGCTGATCCTTCCTCGCTGCAGCAGGAGATTGCCAGGCGTTGAATTCAGGACGGTGCAGAGTGAACAGTTCACCCGCTGCGTACCGGAATACTGAGGCTCTGACTCTGGCCTGTCTGCAGGAAGTGTTTCTCTGGTTCTTAACCCCAAACCGGCTGAACGGTGCGGCGATGCTCTCGACCTGCCGCGCACAGCCGGGTTCTGAGGTTTCGTTGTGGTGTGGTCAGTTCTCAGCTTGCAGCGAAAGACGCTGCTTATGGAAATCGCGTCACCGTCAGGGCGACGTGTGCATGCAACAGGAATTCATCTTTGATACGGAACAGGATGACCGCTTCAGGCGAACCCGTCCAGGGCACGAAACTCAACGACCGGTCCCATCCAGCCAGCTCCCCGCGGGAACCGGCTGCCCGGCGAAGGAATTCCGGGTTTGTGCAGATCGACTGATCAGTCGCCCCGCAGCCTCCTGCCGGCAGAAATTCCCGATCTTTCCTGGCAAGTGCCGGCTGGACACTCCCCCGGAACAGAAACC
>JAGQPV010000912.1 GCA_020426545.1 Planctomycetaceae bacterium | reverse complement strand
TCGCCCGCGGCCTGAAAATCGCCGCCCGTATCCGGGCCGACGGCGTGCTGGATGACATCGTCCGCCAGCGGTACCGCAGCTTCGACGAAGGCATCGGCCAGAAGATCGACGCAGGAGAAACCACCTTCGCCGAACTGGAACAGTACGTGCTGGAGAAAGGCGAACTGGCCCCCAACGAAAGCGGCCGCCAGGAACTGCTGGAGAACATCATCAACGACTACCTGGAATAACGGTTACCGGGACCAGTCGTCAGCACCTGCAAAGATCTTCTCTCCCGTAGGTCAGGCTATTGCCTGACGAATCTCGGCGGTGAAATAGCTTTTCCGCATGCGGTTGGCCGGCACAGCAGACCCTGCCCCATTTCTTCAAGCCCCTCTCCAGAGGGAGAGGGGTTGGGGTGAGGGGACTTTTCTTCCCTGATCTCTGATCTCTGATCCCTGAACCCCAGCCACCGGCCACTCCCCGCGTGTTGCCGAAGCCGCACCCCGGCGAGGTCCCCATGAGCCAGCAGGTGCTGAACCGATTACGCGAGCAGGTGGCTCGGGCGGGCGGGAATGAGGCTGCCCGCACACCGTTTCCACCCGCCACACCGGAACTCGTGGCCGAAGCAGAAAATCAGCTTGGCTTTGAACTCAATCCGTTCCTGAAGCAGGTTTATCTCGAGGTGGGCAACGGGGGCTTCGGCCCGTCGTATGGACTGCTCGGGCTGCCCGGCGGAGCCACCGACGACCAGGGCCAGTCCATCGTGGACAATTACCGGGGGCTGGCGGAATATTTTGCCGAACTGTGGCCGGAGAAGCTGGTTCCCATCTGCCATTACGGGTGCGGCATGCTGGGCTGCGTGGACTGCTCTGCATCAGAAGGTGCCATGACAACCTGGCACCCGGGCCTGCCGCCGGATGACATTCAACTCTGGTGGAAAGACAACTTCGTGGCGGAAGGAGTGAATATCGTCGAATGGTTCGCGGCATGGCTCGATACGACAGACGCTGATCCTTCACCGAACTGAACCATCAGAGACCAGGTCCAGCCCGCCCCGCAGCTGATAATCGCCACCGACCGCCGCCCATGCCAGATTTTTCCGACCTGCTCTTCACCCGCACCTGGTGGATTTACCAGCCGCACGAGGACTGGTACTCCGAGCCCTATCACTGGTTTAATATTGTCGAAGGAATCGCCTGGCTGGTGTTCGCCCTGCTGGTGCTGCGGCGGTATCTTATTTATCGAAACTCCCGGCTGGAAACTGCTTATGCCCTGGCCTTTGTGCTGTTCGGCCTCAGCGATTTTCGCGAAGCGTACGTGGTCCAGTCGTGGCTGATGCTGGGCAAAGGCGCCGTGCTGGCAGCCATCCTGTGGCTGCGGTGGATACTCATTTCCCGGTACTATCCGGAAAGCCGCACCTTCTGATAATCAGGCAGGTTCTTCCCCACATGACAATCGACAGCTGCAGGCAATCCGTAGCTGGCTTCGACAGGCGGCAGTTATGAATCTTGACGATCCCGTTGTGGCGTACGTGGCGGAAACCAATCACGAAGCCCAGATGGTGCAGCACTTTCTCGAAAACGAAGGCATCGCCGCATTCGCTTCCGAAGACAATTCGCTGGTTGGTCACTGGACTTTCGGCAGCCTGCCGGAGGTTTACCGGCCGGAAGTCTGGATCAGCCGGGCCGATGTCTCACGGGTGGCGGAACTGCTCACCGAGTTCGAACGCCGCAAAAACGAGCGGAAGGCCGAACGCCACGCGGGCAGCGCGGCCACGGTCGAGTCGCATTGCGAGAACTGCGAGCGCGATCCGAAGTTTCCCGTGGAACTCTTCGGCACGGTGCAGAATTGCCCGTACTGCGGCGGATTCCTCGACGTGGGCGAAACCGACTGGTCGGGCGACAACGAATGG
>JAGQPV010000911.1 GCA_020426545.1 Planctomycetaceae bacterium | reverse complement strand
ATGCGGACGCTGGCCAGCTGGTGCTGCTGGCGGGAATCGGTTCTGGCACCTTCCGCAATCCAGCGGTGCAGCAGACGGTACTCGGGGCTGCCGGTGGCGAATCGCCGTCCGCCCCCGTGCCCCATGTGGTCTTCCGTGGGTTTGCGGAGCAGCAGGCTGCGCTCGGGGTGCAGCGGATCAATCCGCCGGTTCATGGTGCCCCGGAGATTGAGCCCGTCGATATCGGGACGCGAGGCGAACAGCGACAGCCGGAACCCGCCCTTCCCCGCAAAGGCCCCATGGCACTCCCCCGCACTGCAGCCCAGGCGGTACAGCGTGGGCACAATATGCCGGGAGAAGTCAATCTCCCGCGGGAGTTCCTGTGCGGAAACCTTGGCAGGGACAGCCGGCAGCAGGAGCAGGGCGAACAGAACCAGGGTGCAGGAGCGAGCCATGTGGGAAATCTGCTTCGGGCTGGCTGGCGGAGCGGGAACCGGCTGCCAGGGGCAGCAAGACCGATTCCCGCGGCAGGAAAATCACCGATTACGCGCCGGCCAACAGGTGCCGGACAGAGGTGCATCGTGACAAAATAACAGGCCACATGCAACGGTGATTCCCGATGGGTTCCGCCTCCGCACGACAGCTTCGCCTGCCGGAATTCATGTCCGCGCGATTAGGGACAAACGGAAGCGGCAGGCCAGAAACTGACCTGCCGGGGGCTGAGTGATTCCTGCCGGGTCAGCCCCGCATCCGTGCGGATCTCATCACTGCCCGACATACCCGCCGGCAGCCCGGTTTCGCCGAAGTTCGACAGGCACATTCAGCCCCTGATTAGCGCGGCTGGCCGAGGCACACGCGGAACCCGTCCCGCGAATCGGAATAGGTCACCGAGAAAATCCCCAGTCGCACGGCGCAGCGGGCGTTGCCGGGCACGTCGTAGAAGTTGCCTCCGCGGCAGACCGGCCGGGAGACGGTGCGTTTCTCCGCGTCTTCGTAATGCACGTCTTCATGGCCGCCGGCCGGGTCGAAGTGGTCGAGGGCGAATTCCCACACGCCGCCGCACATGTCGGCCAGGCCGAACCCGTTCCGGCCGCGCTCACCATAATGATCGACGGGCGACACCATGGGGAAGCCGTCGCTCCACGGAAGGGTGGCACCGGGCCAGACGTAATCTTTACCGGGCAGGAAATCGATGGCTGAGATATTCAGCCGGCCTTTGGCCTCGTTCAGGTCATCGCCCCACCAGAAGGCTGTGCTGTCCTGCCGGCCGCCGCGACAGGCGTAGGCCCACTCGGCCTCTGTGGGCAGGCGGTACACCAGACCCTCGGGCAGGGTACTCGCTTTGCGGGCTTTCTCGGTCAGCCAGCTGCAGAAGGCTTTCATGTCGTTGTAGCTGACGCAAACCACCGGGTGATCGTCCCGCTGTTCGATCCCGTGGTTCGGATCCCGCCAGCTCTTGTCGGCCATATAGACCCACGGGTGCGGGGGCTTTCCGGTTGAGGTGAAATTCGGCACCCATTCGGGATCAAACACCATGGTGGTTCCGCCGGGCTGCTCCGCATCGGTGACGTAGCCCGTCTCGTCGGTGAAACGCGTGAACTGGCCGACGGTGACTTCCGTGCGGCCCATCCAGAACCCGTCCTTCACCCGCATCGGCCGGGATTCGCCCTCAAAGGCTTCGCGTGCACCGCCTCCCGAAGAGAACAGCGCACCGCCCTCCTGGCTGACAGCCCACTTCTTCTCTGCCGCCGTGCTGCCCATTTTGAACGTGCCGGGCGGGATATAGACAATCTCGAGGCGACTTCCCTTACCCAGTTCGATCTGCCGGGCGTCGCCTTTCGCGGGCGGGGCAGCCTGGGCCGGATGGATTGAACCAGCTGCTGCCAGCCCGCAGACCGCAGCCACCAGCAGGCCGGTTGATT
>JAGQPV010000910.1 GCA_020426545.1 Planctomycetaceae bacterium | reverse complement strand
CTATCGTGAGCACAACAATATCCCGCACGATCTTGGCACGGCGGTCACCGTGCAGGCGATGGTGTTTGGCAACCTCGACGAAGCCAGCGGAACGGGCGTGCTGTTCAGCCGGAACCCGCTCAACGGTGAGCCGGCACCTTATGGCGAGTACCTGCCGCGCGCGCAGGGTGAAGACGTCGTTTCGGGCAAGTTCACGCCGCTCGGTCTCGATGCGATGCGAGAGCACGTGCCAGATGCCCACACAGCGTTGCTGGCGGCGAGCGATCTGCTCGAACGGGAAAACGGCGACGTGCAGGACATCGAGTTCACCGTGCAGAAGGGCCGGGTCTGGATGCTGCAGACCCGCAACGCCAAGCGGACCGGTTTCGCCGCCGTGCGGATCGCCGTTGACCTCGTCAACGAAGGTCTGATCGACGCGAAGACCGCCTTGCAGAAGCGGCGGATTCCCGCCGACGACCTGAACCAGCTGCTCCAGCCGATTTTCAATCCGGCCGCCAAGCAGCAGGCTGAGACCGATGGGCGCCTGCTGGCCAAAGGCATCAATGCCGGCCCCGGTGCCGCCACCGGACAGATTGTGTTCCACGCCAGCGACGCCGAAGAGCAGTGGAACGCCAACAACGACGTGCAGCTGATCCTCGTCCGCCGCGAAACCAGCCCGGAAGACCTCCGCGGCATGAAGGTCGCCAAAGGCATTCTGACAGCCTTCGGTGGTGCCTCTTCGCATGCCGCCCTGGTGTCCCGCCAGATGGGCAAGACCTGCGTCTGCGGCTGCTCGGCCCTCAGCATCGATTACGAGGCCGGCACCCTGACCGTCGGCAGCACCGTGCTGAAGGAAGGCGACTGGATTTCGATCGACGGTTTCTCCGGCGAGGTGTTTGAAGGCCGGATCGACACCAGTGCTTCCGAAGTGATGGAAGTCCTGCTGGGCAACATGAAGCCCGAAGACGCCGAAACCTACGGACGGTACGCCCAGCTGATGGAATGGGCCGACGAACACCGCCGGCTGAAGGTGCGGGCCAACACGGAATCGCACGACGCGGAAATCTCCGTGGCTCTGGGTGCCGAAGGCGTGGGACTGTGCCGGACCGAGCACATGTTCTTCGATCACCTCCCCGAAATCCGCGAGATGATCTTCTCCTCGACCCGGGAGGACCGCGAGAAGGCTCTGTCGAAGCTGCTGGACATCCAGCGGCGGGACTTCGAGCACCTGCTGCGGGTCATGGGCGACCGGCCGGTCACCATTCGTCTGCTCGATCCCCCGCTGCACGAGTTCCTCTCGCACCACCACCTGTCGGAAGATCCCAAACTGGCCCCCACGCTGGCGAAGACCTTCGGCGTGAGCGAAGACGAAGTCCGCCGGCGGGTGGAAGAGCTGGAAGAAACGAACCCCATGCTGGGCCACCGCGGCTGCCGCCTGGGAATCGTCTATCCCGAAATCACCGCCATGCAGTGCCGGGCCATTCTGGAAGCAGCCTGCATCGTGAAGAAGGACGGGGTCAACACCCTGCCGGAAATCATGATTCCGCTGGCCGGCTACAAGACGGAATTCGATAACCAGGAAGCCGTTGTTCGCGAAACCGCGAAGAAGGTCTTCGAAGAGCAGGGGATCGAAGTCGAATACCTCTGCGGCACCATGATCGAAATCCCGCGGGCCGCCCTCACGGCCGACGAGATTGCCGAAAAGGCCGAGTTCTTCAGCTTCGGCACCAACGACCTGACCCAGACCACACTGGGCATGAGCCGCGATGACTACAAGGGCTTCATCGGCTACTACATGGAGCACGACATCGTCCCGGCCGATCCGTTCCAGACGGTCGATCAGGTGGGTGTCGGCAAGCTGATGAAAATGGGCGTCACCCTCGGTCGCCAGACCCGGCCGAAACTGAAAATCGGCATCTGCG
>JAGQPV010000909.1 GCA_020426545.1 Planctomycetaceae bacterium | reverse complement strand
AACGGCAGCAGAATACGATACCTCCTTCACAGCGCAAATTTCGTGCCGAACAGGATTGGGGCCAGCCAGCAGTGGCACACAGGGCAGAGGGCACCACCAGGCAACAGGAAAGGCGACGTTCGATGACGTTCGACATTCTGATTCGCGGCGGCGAGTTGATCGACCCCGCGCAGCAGCTGCGTGGAACCCGCGACGTGGGGATTACCGCCGGTCGAATTGCCGCAGTCGAACCGTCTCTGGCGGACGCGGAGGCCACCACGGTGATCGAGGCTGATGGCCTCCTCGTCGTGCCGGGGCTGGTCGATCTGCATGTGCATGTGGATCGCGGGCATACGCCCCTGGGACTTGATCCCGATCTGCTGTGCCCGGCGGGTGGTGTGACCACGATGCTCGATACGGGCAGCACCGGGTCCGGCAATTTCCCCGGCTTCCGCCGCGATGTGATCGACCGGGCCGATACCGAAGTGCTGGCTCTGATTAATCTGTCGTGCATCGGGCTGGCAGCTTCCAGCCTGGGAGAACTGCTCGACCGGCGCTATGCCGATGTGCCTGGCACCGTGCGGACCATTCGCGAGCACCCCGGTGTGGCCGTGGGTGTGAAAATTCGCGCGGGGGCGCACATCATCGGCACGGGAGAAACCGGCCGGGCGAATTTTCTGGATGCGGTCCGAGCGGCGCGGGAATCCGGCACCTGGCTGATGGTCCATATCGGCGAAAGCCCGCTGTCGATCCCCGAGATGCTGGAGCACATGCAGCCGGGCGACTGCATCACCCATTGTTATAAAGGTGGCAGCGAACGCATTCTGGATCCCGCTGGCCGGCTGTTCGACGAAGTGCGGGCCGCGGCCGAGCAGGGGGTGGTGTTCGATGTGGGCCACGGTTATGGCAGTTTCCAGTGGGAAGTCGCCGAGAGCTGCCTCAAGCAGGGCCTGCCGCCCACGACGATCAGCACCGACCTGCATACGAAAAATATCCAGGGGCCGGTGTATGACCTGCCCACGACGATGAGCAAGTTCCTGCACCTGGGCGTGTCGCTGGAGGAAGTGATTGCCATGGCCACCACCCGCCCGGCCCGCGTGCTGGGGCTGGAGCAGGACCGTGGTACACTGGCTGTCGGCACCACGGCCGATGTGGCCCTGCTGGAACAGAAGTCGGGAGCCTTCCAGCTGACCGACAGCTACCGCCAGACCCGCACGGCAGACAGGCTGCTGGTCGCCGCTGGTACAATTCGCCGGGGCGAAGTCGTTCCCGGCGGCGGAGGACTATGGACCCGGCACCTGGCCCGCTGACCAGGCCGCGGAGTGTCGTCTGTTATGCAGGTCAGGCTGTGCCTGACGAATCTTATCTTCCAAAGGATGTGATAATGCAGCTGATGTAGGGCCGGCTGTGCCGGCCATCCGAATGCGCAACAGATATTTCGCCGCAGAGATCCGTCAGACAATGGACTGATTAACTGATACGGCTCGCACTGGCATTGGTCAATCGAAGATGGCCGGCACAGCCGGCCCTACCAGGAGTGGGCATTAAATTCTGTTATATTGCTGCAACAAAAACTGGATAGACCACCCTGAGTACATTGCTCTGTCCAGGCTGTGCCAGACGAGCTTTACTTAACCAGCCAGCCGTCGCACCCTCTCGCATACCGGCAGCAGAACCACGAAGGACACACCGTCATGACCATCGCCCGTCAGATCGCTGAGTATGCGGCCGGACTGACTTACGAAGACCTGGGCGACGCGGTCGTGCGGGAAGTCTGCCGCCGCTGGTACGATTCGGCCGGCTGCGCCCTGGGAGCCTGGGAGGCACCGCCGGCGGTGATTGCCCGGCGGCTGGCTCTGCGGGTCACCGGTTCGCCCGGCGCAGACTTTCCCGGCAGCGGGGGACATCTCAGCAGTCCGGAACTGGCC